>NZ_JBSGBN010000035.1:0-76721 GCF_053601275.1 Streptomyces sp. NPDC004752
CGAGACGCTTCGCAGCCTTGGACATGCGCAGCAACTCCATGCACGCAAATATACATGCACAACACTAGGGATACTTAATGAAGTTGATGAGCCTGACCCACCCCGCGCCGCCCGATACGGTCGGGGAGTGACCGACCAGCCCCACCCCCCGAACGTCGTCCCCGCCGCGCCCGACCTCTTCACCTGGGAGTTCGCCGCGGACCCCTACCCGGCCTACGCCTGGCTGCGCGAGCACGCCCCGGTGCGCCGGACGGAGCTGCCCAGCGGGGTCGAGGCATGGCTGGTCACCCGT
Source organism: Streptomyces sp. NPDC004752 (assembly GCF_053601275.1). Lineage (NCBI taxonomy): Bacteria > Bacillati > Actinomycetota > Actinomycetes > Kitasatosporales > Streptomycetaceae > Streptomyces > Streptomyces sp. NPDC004752. Next base: position 293 of record NZ_JBSGBN010000035.1, read on the forward strand.
TACGCCGACGCCAAGCAGGCCCTGGCCGACCAGCGGCTGTCGAAGAACCCGGCGCACCACGACGAACCCGAACACGCCCGGGGCAAGACCGGGATTCCGGGGGAGCGCAAGGCCGAGCTGATGACGCATCTGCTCAACATCGACCCGCCGGACCACACCCGGCTGCGCCGGCTGGTCAGCAAGGCGTTCACGCCGCGGCGCGTCGCCGAGTTCGGCCCGCGAGTGCAGCAGCTCACCGACCGGCTCATCGACCGGTTCGCGGACCGGGGATCCGCCGACCTGATCCATGAGTTCGCCTTCCCACTGCCCATCTACGCCATCTGCGACCTGCTCGGCGTCCCGCGTGAGGACCAGGACGACTTCCGGGACTGGGCGGGGATGATGATCCGGCACGGCGGAGGGCCGCGGGGCGGCGTGGCCCGGTCGGTGAAGAAGATGCGCGGCTATTTGGCCGAGCTGATCCACCGGAAGCGCGCGGCACTGCCTGACGAGCCGGCCACGGGCGAGGACCTCATCTCCGGGCTCATCCGCGCCTCCGACCAAGGTGAGCACCTCACCGAGAACGAGGCCGCCGCGATGGCCTTCATTCTGCTGTTCGCCGGGTTCGAGACAACCGTCAACCTCATCGGCAACGGCACGTACGCGCTGCTCACCCACCCCGAGCAGCGCCGCCGACTGCAGCGGTCCCTCGCGGCCGGGGAGCGTGACCTGCTGACGACCGGTGTCGAGGAACTCCTGCGCTACGACGGTCCGGTCGAGCTTGCCACCTGGCGGTTCGCCACCGAGCCGGTGACCATCGGCGGGCAGCGGATCGCGCCCGGCGACCCCGTTCTCGTCGTCCTCGCGGCGGCGGACCGGGATCCGGAGCGGTTCGCCGACCCGGACGTGCTCGATCTCGGCCGGCGTGACAATCAGCACCTCGGGTACGGCCACGGCATCCACTACTGCCTCGGCGCGCCGCTCGCCCGGCTGGAGGGCCAGTCCGCCCTTGCCACCCTGCTCACCCGCCTCCCCGACCTGCGACTTGCGGTGGATCCGGCCGAACTGCGGTGGCGCGGCGGGCTCATCATGCGGGGGCTGCGCACTCTGCCCGTGGAGTTCACGCCTGCCCGGTAATCAACCGGAGCGGGCGGTTCCCGGGTTGCCCGCCGGAAGCGGAAGATGACTGACCCTCAAGTCTGTGATCTTTACGTGATCTGCGCGGCATTAACTTGTGACAGGTGATCGTATGCCTATACGTTCACCCATCGGCGCGGTGCCCCGGCGTGGCCTGCCGCGCCGGTCAGTGCTGTCGCGCGAAAGGCTTCCGTATGCTCTCCGGGAACGGTCGTCACCGTCGACCCCGTCAGGCTCCGGCCTTTGTCGTCGCGGCCGGAGTCACCGGCTCCGCGATCGCCATCCCGCTGCTCGGCGCCACCGGCGCGAACGCCGCCGACGGCACCACATGGGACCGGGTGGCCGAGTGCGAGAGCGGCGGCTCGTGGAGCGCCAGCTTCGGCAACGGGTACTTCGGCGGACTGCAGATCTCGCAGCAGGACTGGGGCAAGTACGGCGGTCTTGAGTATGCGACGACCCCGGACCAGGCCAGTCGTTCGCAGCAGATAGCCGTCGCCGAGAAGATCCTCGCCGACCAGGGCACCACCCCGTGGGCGACCTGTGCCCGGCTCTCCGGGCTCACCTCGAAGTCGGGCTCCGTCGGCGTCGACACCGGCATGGGGGACGGCCGTTCGTCCGGTACGAAGGACTCCGGAGCCGCTTCCGGTTCGTCGGGTTCACAGGGTTCACCCGAATCCCCCGAGTCGCCGGGATCGGCCGACTCGTCTGGATCATCTGGCTCATCTGGATCATTCGGCTTGTCCGACTCGTCCTCATCCTCGTCCTCGACCTCATCCGCTGGTTCGTCCTCGTCCTCCGGCCCGTCCTCATCCCCTGACTCGTCGGATGTCGACCCGGACGCCTCGCCGTTCGCCTCTCCCTCGCCGAGCGCGAGCGCCAGTGTGAGTGCGAGCCGCGGTGCGACGGACGGGAGTACGGGAGCCGCCGAGCCCGGCGGGTCGGCCTCGTCCGACCCCGGCGCCGGGCCGGAGGGCGACTCGCCCACGGAGGCGCCCAAGTCCGACCCCTCGGGCAACTCCTCGCGAAGTGGCGGTTCTTGGAGCCTGGTCGACACCGGCTCCCTGAACGGCGGTCGCCATCGGGGCGACAGCGCGGATGAAAGCAGGGCAAGCGGGGCAAGTGGCCGGGTGTCGGGCTCGTCCGGTCGGCATGCCTACACCGTCCGCGTCGGCGACACCCTCGCCTCCATCGCCGACTCCCGTGGCGTGGACGGCGGATGGCGTGCGCTCTATGCCGCCAACGAGAAGGCCATCGGTGCCGACCCGAACCACATCGCCCCCGGTCAGACCCTGGAAGTCGGGACCGAAACGGGCGAAAAGTAGCGGGAGTTGGCGTCCCGCTTCGGGCTCAATGTCCGGTTTGGTGAAAGTGTGGGATGAGTCTCAGAAGCCCTGATCGTCTTTGAAATTCCGCCGATCGCGTGGCTACGGTCAGGACCGTTCGCCACCGCGAGCCCCGGCTGCCGCAACGCCTAGTCCTGCCAGCGGCCGTCCGGGAACAGCCGTCGCGTCAAGCGCCGTAGGCAGGAGCGGGGGACCCAAGGTAAGTGCCGCGCCGGTCGGTTGACCGAAGCGGCTCGGGGTGAAGTCGCGCCTCCACAGGGAGGTGCGGCCGGGCAACTCAACCGGCCCGAACCCGACAGCTCACCTCGCAGGCGTCGGTGAGGGGATCCATCCATGCTGTTTTCCGGCAAGGGCAAGCACCGTCGTCCGTCCAAGGCCACCCGCGTGGTGGCACTCGCCGGTGTCACCGGCGCCGCCGTCGCCGCCCCGCTGATGGCGGCCGGCAACGCCTCCGCCGCCACCGCCTCCGAGTGGGACGCCGTCGCCCAGTGCGAGTCCGGCGGCAACTGGTCCATCAACACCGGCAACGGCTACTACGGCGGCCTGCAGTTCTCGGCCTCCACCTGGGCCGCATACGGCGGCACTCAGTACGCGGCCACCGCCGACAAGGCCGGCAAGGCACAGCAGATAGCGATCGCCGAGAAGGTCCTCGCCGGCCAGGGCAAGGGCGCCTGGCCGGTCTGCGGCAAGGGCCTGTCGAGCGCCTCCTACTCCGGCGGCTCCGCATCCGGCGGCGGTGCCGACACCGGCTCCTCGAACACCACCACCGGCAGCGGTTCCTCGAACGCCCCCACGGACACCGGCTCCTCGAACGCCGGCGCCGACCGCTCCACCGAGCGGCAGGCGGCCTCCCGCTCCGCCGACCGCCCGGCCGCGAGCAAGACCGTCACCACCCCGACCGGCAAGAAGGTCAAGAAGGGCGATGGCGAGTACAAGGTCGTCAAGGGCGACACCCTCAGCTCGATCGCCGAGCAGCACGGCGTGAAGGGCGGCTGGCAGAAGCTGTTCCAGCTGAACAAGGACATCATCGAGAACGCCGACCTCATCTACCCGGGCCAGCAACTGCACCTGAAGTGACAGCCGGACGGTAGTCCGGGCACGGCTCCGACTCCGGCCCCGGTCACGGCCGCGACCCCGGCTACGACCCTGGCTTCGGCTACGACCCTGGCCCCGACCCCCGGCCCGGCCGCGCCCTCCCCCGTAGCGGGTGCCCCGGGCCCGCCCCCGTCCCCACGGGCTCCCCGCCCCGGCGCGTTCTCCCCCGTACGCGCCGGGGCGGGGTCTTTCTGCCCCGCCCCCTTCCCGGCCTGCTCCTTCTGCTCCTTCCGGCCGTCACCGTTTCCCGGCCTGCTCCTTCTGCTTCTCGCGGCCGCTCCGATGTCCGGCCCGCCCTCTCCGCTTCTCCCGGCCCGCCCCCACGTCCCGGCTCGGCTCCCTCCGCTTCTCCCGGCCCGCCCCCTTCCCGGCCCGCTCCCTCGGCCCGCCCCATGTCCAGCCCCGCCCCAGGCCCGCCCAGGCCGCCCCTCTCAGCCCCAACGGCCCCACCCTTTGTTCCGTTCGGAAACAATGTGTACCGTCAGCCTGTCGTCACCCTGTCCACGGGGCGGTCGGCGATCGGCCGGGGGCCCCGGGCCGGTTAGGCTCTAGTCGCAAGGCGCACAGCCCCGCACTTCCAGCGTCACATTCCAAGAAGGAGATGCTCGTGCCGTCCATCGACGTCGTCGTAGCCCGGGAAATCCTGGACTCCCGAGGCAATCCCACGGTCGAGGTCGAGGTCGGCCTCGACGACGGCAGCACGGGTCGTGCCGCCGTCCCGTCCGGCGCCTCCACCGGCGCCTTCGAGGCCATCGAGCTGCGCGACGGTGACCCCAACCGCTACCAGGGCAAGGGCGTCGAGAAGGCCGTCCTCGCCGTCATCGAGCAGATCGGCCCGGAGCTGGTCGGCTACGACGCCACCGAGCAGCGCCTGATCGACCAGGCCATGTTCGACCTGGACGCCACCGACAACAAGGGCTCGCTCGGCGCCAACGCCATCCTGGGCGTCTCCCTCGCCGTCGCCCACGCCGCCTCCGAGGCCAGCGACCTCCCCCTCTTCCGCTACCTGGGCGGCCCGAACGCGCACCTGCTGCCGGTGCCGATGATGAACATCCTGAACGGCGGCTCGCACGCCGACTCCAACGTGGACATCCAGGAGTTCATGATCGCCCCGATCGGCGCGGAGTCCTTCTCCGAGGCCCTGCGCTGGGGCACCGAGGTCTACCACACCCTCAAGTCCGTCCTGAAGTCCAAGGGCCTGTCCACCGGCCTCGGCGACGAGGGCGGCTTCGCCCCGAACCTGGGCTCCAACCGCGAGGCCCTCGACCTCATCCTCGAAGCGATCAAGCAGGCCGGGTACGTCGCCGGCGAGCAGATCGCCCTGGCGCTCGACGTCGCCGCCTCCGAGTTCTACAAGGAGGGCAAGTACGTCTTCGAGGGCAAGGAGCGCTCCGCCGCCGAGATGACGGAGTACTACGAGGAGCTGGTCGCGGCCTACCCGCTCGTCTCCATCGAGGACCCGCTGTTCGAGGACGACTGGGCCGGCTGGAAGGTCATCACGGACAAGCTCGGCGACAAGGTCCAGCTGGTCGGCGACGACCTGTTCGTCACCAACCCCGAGCGCCTCGCCCGCGGCATCGAGGAGGGCACCGCCAACGCCCTGCTCGTCAAGGTCAACCAGATCGGCTCGCTGACCGAGACCCTGGACGCCGTCGAGCTGGCCCAGCGCAGCGGCTTCAAGTGCATGATGTCCCACCGCTCCGGTGAGACCGAGGACGTCACCATCGCCGACCTGGCCGTCGCCACCAACTGCGGTCAGATCAAGACCGGCGCCCCGGCCCGCTCCGAGCGCGTCGCCAAGTACAACCAGCTGCTGCGCATCGAGGAGATCCTCGACGACGCCGCGGTGTACGCGGGCCGCAGCGCGTTCCCGCGCTTCAAGGGCTGATCAGGCGAGGGGTAAGGCACAGCCAGTCGTACGTACGTCCCCGTACCCGGTCCCGTACCGTGTCCGGGGACGTACGCGCGTATGACGCAGGCAGGCAAGGGGAGGCGGGAGATGGCCGCGAAGGACCGGGACCGGTTCTCCACCGCGACCAGGCTGCGGGTACTGGGGGAGCAGACGGCGGCCCGGGTCTACCGCTCCCAGACCCGCCGCCAGGCCCGCCGTTCCCGCCTCACCGGCCGGGCCGCGCTGCTCGCGCTCGTCCTGTGCACCATGGTGGTGGCGCTCGCCTACCCGATGCGGCAGTACGTGTCCCAGCGGGCGGAGATCGCCGACCTGGAACGGCAGCAGCGGCAGGCCAAGGAGCGGGTCGAGCAGCTGCGCGACCTCAAGGCGCGCTGGCAGGACGACGCGTACGCCGAGCAGCAGATCCGGCAGCGGCTGCACTATGTGCTGCCCGGCGAGACCGGCTACGTCGTGATCGACCCGAACGCGGCCAAGCAGGCCCGTGCCGACCTCGGGGCGGCCCACCGCCCGTGGTACGCCAACGTCTGGGACGGGGTCGACAAGTCCGACGCCGCCGACCAGTGAACCGACAGAAAGACACCCGAACACAGTCATGGAAACGCCTCCGCCGACCACTTCGCGCACCGAGCCCACCGACGCGGACGTCGCGGCCTTCGAGCAGCAGCTCGGCCGACCGCCGCGGGGGCTGCGCGCGATCGCCCACCGCTGCCCCTGCGGGCAGCCGGACGTCGTGGAGACGGCCCCGCGGCTGCCGGACGGCACCCCCTTCCCGACGCTGTACTACCTGACGTGCCCGCGCGCCTCCTCGGCGATCGGCACACTGGAGGCGAACGGTGTCATGAAGGGGATGACGGACCGCCTGGCCGCCGATCCGGAGTTGGCAGCCGCCTACCGCCTGGCGCACGAGGACTACATCCGGCGCAGGGACGAGATCGAGGAGCTGACCGGCTTCCCGAGCGCCGGCGGCATGCCGGACCGGGTGAAGTGCCTGCACGTGCTGGTCGCCCACTCGCTGGCCGCGGGGCCCGGGGTGAACCCGCTGGGCGACGAGGCGATCGCCATGCTGCCCGAGTGGTGGCGCAAGGGCCCGTGCGTCACGGTCCCCTCGGCCGACGTCACGGTCCCCTCGGACGACACCGACCACACCCCGGAGGGGGACGACCAGTGACCCGCGTGGCCGCCGTCGACTGCGGTACGAACTCGATCCGGCTGCTCGTCGCCGACGCCACCGTGTCCCGGAGCGCCTCCGGCGCGGGGCCGACGGGTGAACTCGTCGACCTGGACCGGCGGATGACCATCGTGCGGCTCGGCCAGGGCGTCGACCGCACCGGCCGGCTCGCCCCCGAGGCCCTGCAGCGGACCTTCGCCGCCTGCCGGGAGTACGCGGCGATCATCAAGGAGCACGGCGCCGAGCGGTTGCGGTTCGTGGCCACCTCCGCCTCCCGGGACGCGGAGAACCGGGACGAGTTCGTGCGCGGTGTGCTGGACATCCTGGGCGTGGAGCCCGAGGTGATCTCCGGGGACCAGGAGGCCGAGTTCTCCTTCACCGGGGCCACCGGGGGGCTCAAGGGCCGCGACGACCTCGCCCGGCCCTATCTGGTGGTGGACATCGGCGGCGGCTCGACCGAGTTCGTGGTCGGCGACGAGCGGGTGCGCGCGGCGCGCTCCGTCGACGTGGGCTGTGTGCGGATGACCGAGCGGCATCTGGTGCGCGAGGGCGTGGTGAGCGACCCGCCCACCGAGGAACAGGTCGCCGCGATGCGGGCCGACATCGAGGCGGCGCTGGACCTCGCCGAGAAGACGGTCCCGCTGCGCGAGGCACGCACGCTCGTGGGGCTCGCGGGGTCCGTGACCACGGTGTCGGCGATCGCGCAGGAACTGCCCGCCTACGACTCCGCCCGCATCCACCACTCCCGGATCTCCCGTGACCGGGTCGCCGAGATCACCGGATGGCTGCTGCGGTCCACGCACGCGGAGCGGGCCGCGATCCCGTCCATGCACCCGGGGCGTGTCGACGTCATCGGGGCGGGCGCCCTCGTCCTACTGGCGATCATGGACCGAACCGGCGCCCCCGAGGTCGTCGTCAGCGAACACGACATCCTCGACGGCATCGCGTGGTCCTTGGCCTGACCGCCTACAGGTTGCGGTACACGTCCCGCCGGTCGCCCACCTTGACGACGAGGATGACGAGTTCACCGTCGTTGATCTGGTAGGCGACTCTGTAGCTTCCGACCCGGAGCCGGTAGAGCCCGGACGGGCCGGTGAGCTTCTTGACGTCGGCGTCCTCGCGGTACGGGTCGTCACCGAGCGCGGTCAGCGCGGTCAGGATGCGCATGGCGTCGGGCCGGCTGATGGCCCGGAGCTGCCGCTGCGCCGCCGAGGTGAATCGGAAGGCGTACTTCACGCCGCCTCGCCGTCCTGCTCGGTGAACAGGTCTGCCAGCAGTTCCGCCATCGTCATTGTGGGACCGCCCTCGGCCAGGACCGCTTCGGCTTCGCGCGCCAGCATGACGTCGGCTGCTTCCTCCAGCGCTTCGAAGTCCGCGATCGGGACTACTGCTGCCACCGGAGCGCCGTTGCGCGTGATGACGGTCGGAACGCCTTCCTCGGCCCGGTTGATGTGGTCGGCGAGGTGCGCGCGGGCTTCCCGTACGGTCACGGTGTTCTCAGTCATGAGATTAGTGTACGCATTCTCGTGTACACGTGCCCGGTTCGGGGAGTCGCTTTCGTGAGCGATCCTCGACGGCATCGCGTGGTCCTTGGCGTAGCCGCCTTTTCTTCCGTCGGAAGTACTCCGCTGAGCAGTGCGGACAACGCATGAGCGGGTCGGGGAGGGTGTGGTGCGACGGTCGGCGACGTGCCGTCGGGAAAGTTCGTGAAGTTCTTCACAAGGAATCTGGCCCGGCCGGCGGGCCGAATGGGCCCAGTAGGCCCTATCCGGGGCTCAACATCCCTGCGAACATGCGCGGGAGGGCGATCCGAAGGGGTCGCACGGCGGTGTGGAAAAGGGGTCGTTCGCACCCTCCGCGGACCCGGACGGGCAGCTCACGCGGCATTGACAACGGTCGGTATCGGGCAGGGGCGTCTTTGCGCGGTCATGGCCTGGGTCAGGCGGGCCGCGGAGTTTAGCACAGGGGCCGTAGGAGCTTGTGAAGGGGCGCACGAGCCACCCCCTGGGGGCGGGTGGATACTCGATGCCATGAGCACCACGGAGCGTCCCAGGATCCTCGTAGTAGGCGGTGGGTACGTAGGCCTGTACGCGGCTCGGCGCATCCTCAAGAAGATGCGCTACGGCGAGGCGACCGTCACGGTCGTCGACCCCCGGTCGTACATGACCTACCAGCCCTTCCTTCCCGAAGCCGCCGCCGGCAACATCTCCCCTCGCCATGTCGTCGTCCCGCTGCGACGCGTGCTGCCGAAGGCGGAGGTCCTCACCGGCCGGGTCACCACCATCGACCAGGACCGCAAGGTCGCCACCGTCGCCCCGCTGGTCGGCGAGGCGTACGAGCTGCCCTTCGACTACCTGGTGATCGCGCTCGGCGCGGTCTCCCGCACCTTCCCGATCCCCGGCCTCGCCGAGCAGGGCATCGGCATGAAGGGCATCGAGGAGTCCATCGGCCTGCGCAACCACGTCCTCGAACAGCTCGACAAGGCCGACTCCACGACCGACGAGGAGATCCGCCGCAAGGCGCTCACATTCGTCTTCGTCGGCGGTGGCTTCGCGGGCGCGGAGACCATCGGTGAGGTCGAGGACATGGCCCGGGACGCGGCCAAGTACTACAACAACGTCTCCCGTGAGGACATGCGGTTCGTCCTCGTCGACGCCGCCGACAAGATCCTCCCCGAAGTCGGCCCCAAGCTGGGCCAGTACGGCAAGGAGCACCTGGAGAGCCGCGGCGTGGAGATCTACCTCTCCACCTCGATGGACTCCTGCGTCGACGGCCACGTGGTGCTGAAGAACGGGCTGGAGGTCGACTCCAACACCGTCGTGTGGACCGCGGGCGTCAAGCCGAACCCGGCCCTGGCCCGCTTCGGCCTGCCGCTCGGCCCGCGCGGCCACGTGGACACCGCGCCCACGCTCCAGGTGCAGGGCACGGATTACATCTGGGCCGCCGGTGACAACGCCCAGGTGCCCGACCTGGTCGGCCGCAAGGCCGGCAACGAGAACGCCTGGTGCCCGCCCAACGCCCAGCACGCGCTGCGCCAGGCCAAGGTGCTCGGCGACAACGTCATCTCCGGCATGCGGGGCTTCCCGCAGAAGGAGTACGCGCATGCCAACAAGGGCGCGGTGGCCGGCCTCGGCCTCCACAAGGGCGTCGCGATGATCGTCATGGGCAAGATGAAGATCAAGCTCAAGGGCCGGCTCGCCTGGTACATGCACCGTGGCTACCACGGCCTGGCCATGCCGACCTGGAACCGCAAGATCCGCGTCTTCGCCGACTGGACCCTCGGCATGTTCCTCAAGCGCGAGGTCGTCTCCCTCGGCGCCATGCAGAACCCCCGCGAAGAGTTCTACGAGGCCGCCAAGCCGACGCCGATCGCCGCCGCGGCCTCGGCCACGCCCACCAAGGCCGAGGCGAAGGCCAAGGCGTCCTGACTCAGGCACCGTCCAGCCGCCCGAAGGGGCCGCCCGCCATCCGTGGTGCGGGCGGCCCCTTCGGCATGCGGGCCACGGAGCGCCGGTTCGACGGCTGAGACGGTTGAGACGGTTGAACCGGGGAACCGGCGGATGAACCGGGGAATCCGCGGAAACAAGCCATCCGGCGCAGGATCCGCGGCGAGGTCGTCGACGCCCTGCAGAGCGTCCGCTCGATGCCCTACGACTCCTTCCGTGCCCTGTTCCAGGACGAGCTGCGCATCAGCCCGTAGGGCGCCGAGTGCCGGTACTCGTGCAGCAGGGTGACCGCCAACTCGGTGGCCGCACCCGGCTCGTCGTCCGGATGCGGCGCCGACAGCAGCACGCAGCGGAAGCGTCCGATCAGGAGGCGCTGTGCGGTCGCAGCCGCTCCCCGCGCGGCAGCGGGACCAGCGACAGCAGGCCCGCGGACCGAGCCGCCGCGCTGTCCGGCCGATCCCGCGCCAGGATCGCCCACGCCCCCCGTGTGCGGCGCCGCGGCGCTTCGGAATTCATGGCGGGATGGTGTCGTGCACCCTCGCGGGGCGCTGCTCGAACGACCGGCCCGGCCGGTGTGTCGCACGGCGCCGCCCGGCGGTCCCGGACCGGCCCCATCCGCCTATTCGGGTGTCCTGTGGCTGAACCGCGGCGTCGCTGTGGCGGCCATGTGACGGTACGGGCATGGTGACGACGGTGGCGGGCGCCGGGGAATGACGCCGATGGGCGCGACCGTTGCCCCAGGTGACCGAATCCCGTGGCCGATTCCTTCACACACGATTCCTCTCCCGGAGGTGTGCATCATGGCCGACGCCGCGTCGCGGCTGACGAGTCTTGCCGAGCAGGTGCTGGGAGTCCCGCTCCCGGTGGGCGTCCGCGCCTGGGACGGTTCGCAGTCCGGTCCGCCGGGCGCGCCGGTCCTGGTCTTGCGCAACCGACGGGCCCTGCGCCGACTGCTGTTCAAGCCCGGCGAACTGGGCCTGGCCCGGGCCTGGGTCGCGGGCGACCTGGGCATCGACGGAGACCTCTACACGGCACTCGCGCTGATGTCCCCGCTGGTGTGGGAGCGCGAGGAGGGCAGCACCCGCGGCCTCACCCAGGCGCTGCGCGACCCCGAGGTGCGCGCCGCCGCCCGTGAGCTGCTGAAGCTGGCCGGGCCGCCGATCCCGCCGGCCCCGCCCCGAGAGGAGGTCCGCAGGCACCGACACCTGCACACCAAGCACAGCGACAGGCGGGCCATCAGCCACCACTACGACGTCGGCAACGACTTCTACGAGATCGTCCTCGGCCCGTCCATGGTGTACTCGTGCGCCTACTGGGAGGAGGCCGGCACCCTGGAGTCCGCCCAGCGCGACAAGCTCGAACTGGTCTGCCGCAAGCTCGCTCTGACCCCCGGACAGCGGCTCCTCGACGTCGGCTGCGGCTGGGGCTCGATGGCGATCCACGCCGCCCGCGAGCACGGCGTCCACGTCGTCGGCGTCACCCTCTCCCAGGAGCAGGCCGCCCACGCCCGTAAACGGGTCGCCGAGGAAGGGCTCGCGGACCGGGTGGAGATCCGGGTGCGGGACTACCGGGAGGTCGCCGACGGCCCCTACGACGCGATCTCCTCCATCGGCATGGCCGAGCACGTCGGCGTCGAACCGTACCTGGAGTACGCGACCGATCTGTACGGCCTGCTGAAGCCCGGCGGACGGCTCCTGAACCATCAGATCGCCCGCCGCCCGCTGCGGGACGAATCGGCGTACCACGTCGACAGGTTCATCGACTCCTATGTCTTCCCCGACGGGGAGCTGGCCCCGCTCGGCAGCACCGTGTCGCTGCTGGAGCGGGCCGGTTTCGAGGTCCGGGACGTGGAGTCGATCCGCGAGCACTATGCGCGCACCCTGCGCCGCTGGGTGGCCCGCCTGGAGGCCGACTGGAACCGTGCGGTGCGCCTCGCCGGGCCCGGCCGTGCCCGCGTCTGGCGCCTGTACATGGCGGCGTCCGCGCTGGCCTTCGAGCGCAACCGCATCGGCGTCAACCAGGTCCTCGCGGTACGCACCCCCGAGTCGGGGAGGTCCGGGCTGCCGCTGCGCGCCCGCACCTGGAACTGACGGCAGCCGCCCGGCCCCCCCTTCCCCGGCGGACGCCGTCGGGTCATTCCGCCCCGCTGGATCTCATCCAGCGGGGCGGAGCGCTGCGAAGGCCCCCGCCCCGATCACGACGACGGCCCGCACCACCCCGACGGGGTCGTACGGGCCGTCGTCAAGCGGGCCCCGGATGCGCGGGCGGCAGCCGGCGTCCGCGGCGGAGCGGGCCCGGCAACTGCCGTACGGCTACTCGGACTTGATCGCGGCCAGCATGTTCAGCCGTGCTGCCCGCCGGGCCGGCCACAGCGCGGCCAGGGCGCCGACCGCCGCCGACAGCAGCAGGAAGATGCCCATCCGGGTCCAGGGCAGGACCAGTTCGTAGGTCGGCATCCGCGAGCCGATCAGCTGACCGGCGGCCCAGCCGAAGAACACGCCCAGACCGATGCCCAGCACCCCGCCGAAGAGGGAGATGACCAGCGACTCCAGCCGGACCATCCGCTTGACGGCCCGGCGGTCCAGGCCGATCGCGCGCAGCATGCCGATCTCCTGGGAGCGCTCGAAGACCGACATGGCCAGGGTGTTGATGACACCGAGGACGGCGACGAGCACCGCCATGCCGAGCAGGCCGTAGAGCATGTTGAGCAGCAGCGTGAACATCTGCGCGATGGAGTCGGACAGGTCCTTCTTGCTCTCGACCCGGATCCCCGGGTTGGAGTCGAGGGCCTTCTCCAGCTTGTCCTTGGCCGCGTCGGAGGCGCCGCCGTTCATCTTGACCATGACCCGCATGTCACGGCTGTCGGACAGCTTCGGCAGGGCCGCGGTGTCGACCAGGACGCCTTGGATCAGCTCATTGCCCTCGTAGACACCGGCCACCGTCAGCCGCTCGTTCCTGCCGCCCTCGAAGTGCGCGGTGAACTGCGTGCCGGCCTTCCAGCCGCGGGACTTGGCCGTGCTGTCGTCGACCACGATCTTCGTGCCGGCCACCGTGAACGCGCCCTCGTCGACCTTCAGATCGGTCAGCTTGCCGATCGCCGAGCCGTTGACGCCGGTCAGGTACTCCGACTCGCCGTCGATCCGGGCGATCGTGTCGCGCATCGGGCTGGTGGCCAAGACGCCGTCCACGGCGGCGAGCTTCCGGTCGACGTCCGGGGAGAGGTTGTTGCCGTTCGCCATCCGCACCACGTAGTCCGCGCGCAGCGCCGAGCTGGCCATCTTGTCGATCGCGGTCTGGAGGCTGCCCGCCATCACCGTCATGCCGGTGATCAGGGTCAGGCCGATCATCAGCGCGGAGGCCGTGGCGGCGGTGCGGCGCGGGTTGCGGACCGCGTTCTGCCGGGCCAGCTTGCCGGACGTGCCGAACACGCGCAGCACCGGGGCGGCCGCCGCGATCAGCGGGCGGGACAGCAGCGGGGTCAGGATGAACACGCCGATGATCAGCAGGACGGCGCCCAGGCCCATCGGCGCCTGACCGTCGCTGCCCTCCATCGTGGTCGCGGCCAGGACGACGGCGACGCCGGCCGCCGAGAACAGGGCGCCGAGGGTGTTGCGCAGTACCAGCGACTTGGTGGTGGCTTGTGCGTGCAGGCTGCTCATCGCGGCGACCGGCGGGATCTTCGCGGCCCGGCGGCCCGGCAGCCACGCCGCCAGCATGGTGATGACGACGCCGACCACGAGGGCGGCCACGACCGTGCCCGGCGTGACGACCAGCGGACCGTCGGGGATGGTCTCCCCGAACGAGCCGAGCAGGGCGCGCAGTCCGGCCCCGATGCCGACACCGACGGCAAGACCGGTGACCCCGGCGACCGCGCCGACCACGAATGCCTCGATCAGCACCGACCGGGTGACCTGGCGGCGGGAGGCGCCGACCGCCCGCAGCAGGGCCAGTTCCTTGGTGCGCTGGGCGACCAGCATGGTGAAGGTGTTGGCGATGATGAAGGTGCCCACGAACAGTGCGATCCCGGCGAAGACCAGCAGACCCTGGCGCATGCCGCTCATGCTGTTGGCGATCTGCCGTGCCTGCTCGTCGGCGAGCGACTGCCCGGTGGTGGTCTCCGTGAGGTCCTTCGGCAGGGCCTTGTCCAGCTGGGACTTGAGCGCGGCCTGGCTGGTGCCCGGCTTCGCCCGCACGTCGATCTCGTCGTAGCCGCCGCCGGCCTTGCCGAACAGCTTCTGTGCGGTCGCCGTGTCGAACAGGGCGAGGCTGCCGCCCGCGGCGACATTGCCGTCGTCGGTGGTGAACACGCCGACGATCTTCGGGCTCAGGACCGGCCCGTCGATCGACAGGCGGACGGTGTCACCGACCCGGTAGCCGGCGCGCTCGGCGGTCTTGGCGTCGACGAGGACCTCGTTCTCGCCGCGCGGGGCGTGACCGCTGGTCAGCGGGTAGCGGCTGTCGTCGGTGCCCCAGTAGTTCCCGCCCTGGGTCTGCCAGCCGTTGCCGATCAGCTTGCCGTGTTTGTCGGCCATGGCCGTGAAGCCGCTGACGACACCGACGGCCGAGGCGGCGCCCGGGACCCCGGCGCTCTTGTCGAGCAGCGCCTGGTCCAGGTCGGGGTGGTCGCCGGGCTCGTCGCCCTTGGCCTCCCGGTACTTGGCCGAGACGGCGACGTCGACGCCGTCGAAGCCCTTGGCGGAGCTGTTCTGGTAGGCGTCGGTGATGGTGTTGGTGAAGACCAGGGTCCCCGACACGAAGGCCACGCCGAGCATCACGGCGAGCACGGTCATGAGGAGCCGGGCCTTGTGCGCGAGTACGTTGCGCAAGGCAGTACGGAACATCGTGTTCTCTTCAGTCCGTGGTGGGGTCGGGGGTCAGCTCGTGCGGCCCTTGGCGTCGAACCGCTTCATCCGGTCGAGCACCGAGTCCGCGGTCGGCCCGTACAGTTCGTCGACGATGCGTCCGTCCGCGAGGAACACCACCCGGTCGGCGTAGGCCGCCGCGACCGGGTCGTGGGTGACCATGACCACCGTCTGCCCCAGTTCGCGCACCGAGTTGCGCAGGAAGCCCAGCACCTCGGCGCCGGAACGGGAGTCGAGGTTGCCGGTCGGCTCGTCACCGAAGATGATCTCCGGTTTGGCGGCCAGGGCGCGGGCGACGGCGACGCGCTGCTGCTGGCCGCCGGAGAGTTGCGAGGGCCGGTGGCTGAGCCGCCCCGACAGGCCCACCATCTCGATCACCGTGTCCAGCCACTGCTTGTCCGGCTTGCGGCCGGCGATGTCCATCGGGAGCGTGATGTTCTCCAGCGCCGTCAGGGTCGGCAGCAGGTTGAACGCCTGGAAGATGAACCCGATCTTGTCCCGGCGCAACTTGGTGAGTTGCTTGTCCTTCAGGGAGCCCAGCTCGGTGTCGCCGATCCGCGCGGAGCCGGAGGAGAAGGTGTCGAGTCCCGCGACGCAGTGCATCAGCGTGGACTTGCCGGAGCCCGACGGCCCCATGATCGCGGTGAACTCGGCCTGCCGGAAGTCGACGGAGACCCGGTCCAGGGCGACCACCTGGGTCTCGTCCTGCCCGTAGATCTTCGACAGCTCCGTGGCGCGCGCGGCCACGGCGGTGGTCCGGTCGGCGGCGATGGGTGTGGTGGTCACGGGAGGGCGCTCCTGTCGGGACGACGACGTTCGTGGGGACTGTCTCCATCGTGACGGCCGTCCGCGCCCCGGGAGTCAGCCGTTGTTCCGGTTCCCGGGGGCGACCACGGTCGGACGGGAGGCTGCCGTCTCATACCTGGGGATGACGGCGGAGCGGGCCGAGAGCAGGAGGGCCGCCGCTGAAGGGGGCGGCGTGGCGACGTACCGCGAACGGGTTGAGCGCCCTGGTCCGGACGGTGAAAATCCGTCATTCCACGTACGCGCGTACCCACCGGCCGTCACGCTATTGGCAAGTGCGGATGGCGCATACCGTGGGCTGATGCTCCCTCAGACCTCAATAAAATAAGACAACATCGGTCCGCCCGCCCGCAGTTCGGGGGAGGTATCCCGATAGGCTCGGGACTTCGACAGCGGAGCCTACGGCCTGCCCGGATGGTGGAATGCAGACACGGCGAGCTTAAACCTCGCTGCCCCTCGCGGGCGTACCGGTTCAAGTCCGGTTCCGGGCACATCCCGCACGACGGCGTCTGACCAGCGCGAACACCTGTCAGACGCCGCTCTTGTTTTTCTGTTTGGGAGCACCGCGGGAACACGTCTCGCTGAAGTCCGCTCATGGCGTGGCAAAGTGGACCAACAGTGACGGAATGGTCGCGAGTTACCGGGCGAAATGGCGACTCGGCGGCGGCCGTACGGCCCCGAGGCAGAACGAGCGCTTCGACGACGAGACGTCCGCCGAGGTGTTCAGGGACGCCGTTGACGAGCACGGTCAGCGGTGGCCGCCCGGCTTGGGCAAGGGAAGGGCCAATTGACCCTCTTCGCCGACGACGAAGTGCAGTACAGGCTCGACGATTTCGCGCGCGAATGCATCAAAAACCAGATGGTCGCCGAGGAGAGCTACCGGCAGCACTGCGTGCGGGAGTTGGAGACGCCGCATGTCCGGCAGGAGGGCTACAACGCCTGAGTGCGTAGCTCGCGGATCATGCAGTCGTAGAGCGGCGCCCCCGGCCATGGGCGGGATACCCCGATCTTCCGGTATCCCCACGCTGCGTAGGCGGACTGTGCGGGAGCAGCCTCGGGCTCCTGACGCATAGTGAGCGTGATCCGCTCCGCGTCCAGACCTTCGAGGAGGTGCGAGTGCAGCTCACCGGCGATGCCGTTGAGGATCCGCCTCTCTCCCTCTACTCCATCCCCACGGCTTCACTCCCCTCCCAAGACGCCTCCACCAGAGGTCCCGTCGAGGAGGAGTGCGTCTCGTCTCGACATCTGCGAAAGGCTTTCGGATCATGCGACGGTACGTTCTCACGGGCACGCCAGGCGCGGGCAAGACTTCGATCCTGCGACGCCTGGCCGAGCTCGGCTACCCGGTTGTCGAGGAGGCGGCATCCGCGGTCATCGCACAAGCGCAGGATCAGGGCGAGGACGAGCCATGGACACGGGCGTCCTTCATCGACGAGATCGTCGCTCTGCAGCGACAGCGGCAGCTGGAGGCCGGCTTCACCGGCTCTGTCCAGGTGTTCGACCGGTCGCCGGTCTGCACCCACGCACTCGCCACCTACCTGGGGCGGCCGGTGTCCCGGGCGTTGGCCGCGGAGCTCGAACGGATCACCTCCATGGGGGTCTACGAGCGGCAAGTGCTCTTCGTTCGCAATCTGGGCTTCTGCGAGCCCACCGCGGCCCGCCGGATCAGTTTTGAGGAGTCGCTGGTCTTCGAAAAGATCCATGAACAGAGCTACCGCGCGTTCGGCTACGAGCTCATCGACATTCCCGCCGACGACCTGTCCCACCGCGTCGCCGCGGTCAGCTCAGTGATCTCCCGGGCCACGTTGTGAATGCCTCCTCGCCCGTCCCCATGAACGGTCACCCCGTCCCACCGACCATCAGTGGCCGGGCCGGACCCGTTCCACCCGCGTGGGGCCGGGCTTCTGGGCGACTGGACCGGTCGGGGTGGGCAAGTCGCCGCGAGGGTCAGTGGTCGGAGGTCCTCGGTGGTGGGACGGTGCCTTCGCGGGCGGGCGTCGGGAAGGTGAAGAACAGCAGGGTCGCCGCGGCTGCCGTCGTTGTGGACAGGGTCAGGGTGAGGGGGAGGGAGCGGGGGGACAGGGCGGCGGCCAGGGCCGCGCCCAGGGCGAAGGCGGTGATCTTCAGGCTGGCGCCGGTCGTGAAGACCTGGCCGCGCAGATGGCCCGGCGCCTCCGCGTGACGCACCGCGAACAGCGCCGTCAGGGCGGGTCCTTCGGCGACGCCCGTCAAGGCCGCGGCCACGACGAGCAGGGCCGGGCCGCCGGACGCGGGCAGGACGTGCAGCGCGGAGCCGCCGCCGGACGCGGGCAGGGACAGCGCGGCCAGGGCCGCCGCGGACGCCTGGATCAGGGGGGTGGTCCACAGGACCGTGTCGGGGGTGACGGCGCGCGGGAAACGGGCGAGCAGGGCGCTTGCCCCGAGGGCGGTGGCCGCCGCGCAGGACAGGAGGGCGGTGCCGCGGTCGGCCCCGCCGAGTACGCGTGCGCCCAGCTGCGGGAGACAGGCCGTCAGCATGCCCTGTGCGACGCAGCAGACGACCGAGGTGAGGGTGGCCCGGCCCAGCCGGTGGCCGGCGACGAGGGCCCGTATCCCGGCGGCGAGGTCGGCGGGCACGGAGGAGCCCCGCGGACTGTTGCCGGGCACGGAGACTCCCCGCAGGTCGTCGCCGGGCACGGACGCGTCCCGCGGGCCGCGTACCGCACCGGGACGGGCGGGCAGCAGCCACGCCGCGGGCACCGCGGCGCCGATCAGCGCCGCGGAGACCAGGACGGCCGTCGGCGCCCCCAGCACCGCCGCCGTGCCCCCGGCCAGGGCGGGTCCGGCCAGGCTCGCCGCGCCGAACGTCATGGCGTCGAGCGCGTTCGCCCGCAGCAGTCGGTCGGCCGGTACGACGCGGGGCAGTTGGGCGGTCCAGCCGCCGGACAGCGCCGGGCCCAGCAGTCCCGTGACCACCGCGAGCAGCACAGTGACGGCGAACGGGAGCCGGCCGAGCCCCAGGAGGACCAGGGTCAGGCCGGCCGCGTACAGCACGAGCGCCGTGGCCAGCAGGCGACCCGGCCGCACCGCCCGGTCCAGGAACGCGCCGAGCAGCGGCCCGCCGACCGCCGCGGCGACGGTGATGCCCGCGAGCAGTGCGGCCCCGGCGGCGGCCGATCCGGTGAGGGCGGGCCCCGCCAGCATCAGCGCGGGTCCCGACATCTCGTCCCCGGTACGGGCCACCAGCGCTCCGGCGTGATGGGACGCCGTTCTGCAGCGGTTCGAGCCGTGCGTCACGTAACGCTTTGTCATTGATGGGACGTTACGTAGGTAGCGTAAAACTCCGCAATGTGCGTTACATTCGGCCAGTGCCCGCCACCTCCGACGTGCCCGCCACCCCCGACGACTGGTCCACCCGGCACTCCGTGCTGACCACCGCGCGCCGCGCCGCCGCCCTGGTCAACGCGCTGAGCCCGGACGCCCCCACCCCTACCCCCGGCGTCGTTGCCGAGGTGCTCCGCGCCTACGGCGAGGTGGGTCCCCTCGACCTCACGCCCCGGGACGTCGACCTGATGCGCGTCGCCGCCGACCGACTGCGGGAGGTCTTCGCGGCCGAGGACACCGACGCCGCCGCCACCGCGCTCAACGGGCTGCTGCGCGCGCACACCGGACGGCTCCGGCTCGCCTCGCACAACGGCGGCACGCCCTGGCACCCGCACCTCGACCGCGATGACGACGCTTCCTGGGACGAGTGGTTCCTTGCCTCGTCCTGCCTGGCCCTGACCGTCCTTGTCTGGGACCGCCAGCGCCCGCCCGGCGCCGTTTGCGCGTCAGCCGCCTGCCACGACGTCTTCCTCACCCAGGGCAGCGGCCCGGAACGCCGCTACTGCTCCCGTCGCTGCGCGACCCGCGAGCGCGTCGCGGCCCACCGCGCCCGCGCCACTGCGGCGCCGGACGCAGCCGATCGGGCGACCGGCGGCCCCGGAGCCACCCGGAGTCCGCAGCGCGGGTGACGGAGATAGGAGATCTCACCGCGCACATCGTGCCGCCGACCGGCGCCGAGTCCGCGCCGCGTCCAGCAGTCCGAGCGCTTCTCCTACGACATGACGGCGCTCGACGACATGAGGTGCTCGACGACGTGACAACGCTCGACGACGTGACAATGCTCTACGACGTGATGGCGCTCCACGACATGGCAATCCTGCTGCGCGACCCTGCTGCATGAGGTGTACACGGGCGCCTGCTCGGGCCCCGCTCGGCTGACTCTCCGACAGCGGCCCCTGCCACGACCGGCCCAGCGCACCCCGTCTCCGGCCGGTTTCGCTCATGTAGCGGAACCGTCATGGAAGGGGCCCCACCATGGCCGGGAATGAGGCGGCCGGTTAGCGTGTTGCGCAGCACGGCTGGGGAAAGATCCTCCCCAGGTACTAGGGTCAATCTTTTGCCAACCTATTACTCTTGAGCCAAGGCCGCGCAGGGCGGCCATGGAGGAGTGAAATGAGGAGCAGCAACCCGGTCTTCTCGCGACGGGGGTTCAGCCGCGACAACGGCTACGCGGGCTTCAACACCGCGCCGCAGGCCGGGTACGCGCAGGGCAACCCCTACGCCCAAGCCGGCAATCCGTACGCGACGAACCCCTACGCCCAGCAGGACCAGCAGTACGGCGCCCCGCCGCAGGCCCCGGTCACCACCGACCGGATGACGATGGACGATGTCGTCCTGCGCTCGGCCACCACGCTCGGCGTGGTCGCCGTCGGTGCCGTCCTCGCCTGGGCCCTGCTTCCGGTCTCGTCCGGCAGTTTCGGTCTCGCGATCGGCTCCGCGCTGATCGCGATGGTCCTTGCGCTGGTGCAGAGCTTCAAGCGCACCCCGTCCCCCGCGCTGATCCTGGGATACGCCGCCTTCGAGGGCGTCTTCCTCGGTGTGATCAGCGAGATGTACAACAGCCAGTGGAGCGGCGCCCCGTTCCAGGCGGTGCTCGGCACCATGGCGGTCTCGGGCGCGACCCTGCTCGTCTACAAGGCCGGCTGGATCCGCGTCACCGCCCGCTACGCCCGCATCGGCCTCGTGATCGCGATGGCGTTCGTCGCGGTCATGGCGGTCAACCTGCTCCTGGTGGTCTTCGGTGTCGCCGAGGACGGCGGCCTGCGCAGCTTCGGCCCGCTCGGCGCGATCGTGGGCATCATCGCGATCCTGCTCGGCGCGTTCTTCCTGACCCTCGACTTCAAGCAGATCGAGGACGGCATCGCCTACGGCGCCCCGCGCAACGAGGCGTGGCTGGCCGCGTTCGGCCTCACCATGACCCTGGTGTGGATCTACGTGGAGATGCTGCGACTGGTGGCGATCTTCAGTAGCAGTGACTGATCGGCCGTAACGACCAGCCGTAACGACCAGCCGTAACGACCAGCCGTAACGACCGGCCGTAACGACCAGTCGGCTGTTCGGTACCAGCGCGAAGGGCCCCGGGTTTGTCCCGGGGCCCTTTTCGATGTTCCGATGTGCGCGCCTAGAGCAGTTTGCGCGCGGCCCTCCTCAAGTCGTACTCATGAACAAGCGCCTTGGCGTGGCCGTACGCGAGGTTGTGCTCCTGTCGGAGCCAGCTGACCTTCTCCTCGAAGCGGAAGAGAGCGGGGCCTTCCTCGACGGTGCGCAGCCAGTCGGATACTTCACGACCGGTGCAGTGCGGGATGCGGGCGAGCAGATTGCGATGGGTCTCTTCGGAGAAGACTTGGGACATCGGCGCCTCCGGACGCATTCGAAGCCGGTCCTTCACGTCACCGTGCCTGAGCGTTGGCGTGTTGGCAACACTCCAGGTGCGACGCGTTACGCTCACCGCGTGGTTGATACGACGCCCCTGACTCTTGCCGTGGATCACTTCGCCGACCGGTTGCGGGCCGCCCCGCAGAGCCGGTTGCAGCGCAACGCCGCCGCCGAGGCGCTGGGCCTGGCAAGGGAGTTGGCCGTGCGCGCGCAGCGGATCGAGGACCCTTCGGCGGAGCCGCGGGAGATGCCGGACGCCGGCATGTTCGCCGCCGCGGACCAGATCACCGTGGCCGGGCACGACCTGGCGCTCGTGCTGACGAGCGACGCCGAGGTGGTGGAGGCGGTGCGCCTGGTCGACGAGGCTCGGCAACGCGCGGGCGTGTGAGCCGACGCGCGGTAGCCGCCACTCCGGCTCTCGCCCGGAGGGCGCGGCTGTGGCACGGAGGGTGCGGCTGTCGCACGTACGCGTCGGCTCCGTGCGGCCGGGTGCGGCTTCTGCTGGAGAGGGTGGCCGCGACGAGTGGGCCTCGCTCCTGCCGGGTGTGGATGCTGCCGCTGAAGGGACGCGGGCGCCGACCTCAGAGTGCGCCCCGCTCCTGACGCGGTCTCGCTGGCCCCGGGGAGTCTCGCTTGCCCTCGGGGGGCCTCGTCTGCCCTCGGGAGCCTCACTCGCCCCTCGGGGACCTCACTCGCCCCTTGGAGGTCTCACTCGCCCCTCGGGAGGGGGTCGGCCTCGGCGGCGCTGCGGCTGGGGCGCCAGGGGGCCGGTCTCGGGGCCGCTCCGGCTGGGGCGCGCGGCCGGTTCAGCGGCTCCTGCTACAGGGATGCTCCGTGACTCCCGCCACAGGGACGACCCGTGGCTCCTGCCTACAAGAGATGCTCCGTGACTCCTGCTACAGAGACGCGATGACCCGGTCGGCCAGGATGTACACGTTCTCCTCGCCGCACGCGAAGGTCAGCGTGTACGCGCCCGAGATGCCCGAGCCGCCCAGCAGGACCGGGGCCACGCCGCAGCGCAGGAACGCCGCCAGCCGTTCCGCGGTCTCGCGGTGGCCCGGGGTCATGCACAGGGTCGTGCCGTCGGCGAACACATAGACGTCGAGGGTGCCGAGGGGGCCGGGGCGCACGTCGGTCAGTTCGACGCGGGACTCGGCGAGCTCTTCCA
Source organism: Streptomyces sp. NPDC004752 (assembly GCF_053601275.1). NCBI lineage: Bacteria > Bacillati > Actinomycetota > Actinomycetes > Kitasatosporales > Streptomycetaceae > Streptomyces > Streptomyces sp. NPDC004752. Next base: position 22,946 of record NZ_JBSGBN010000035.1, read on the forward strand.
GCGTGGACACGGTGCGTTCGTGGTCGTTGACGACCGGTGAGTGCACCGGCACGAAGTCCGGATGTGAAGGGTGCCGACGGCGGGCCGCGGCCAGCTCCGGGGACTCACCGGAGAACTCGTCGGCGTCCGTCGTCGGCTCGGCCACGGACTCGATGACCGACTCGATGATCGGCTCCAGGCCCGCGAAATCGGCCTGCCGGGGCAGGAACGACTCGTTGTCGGCGAGGCCCAGCAGCGAGGGCGCGTCGGAGGCGTCCCGGGCCTCCTGGGCGGCCCAGAAGGCGCGCGCCTCGGCCAGCTCCCGCTCCCGTTCCTCGGCGAGCGCCTCGGCGACGGCGGCGCGTATCTGCTCGGTCTCGGTCGTGGTGCGGGCGCCGGGCAGCAGCGCGCGCGTGGCGGCTGCCTGGCTCTCCGCGAGCTGGGTGTGCAGGGCCGTGACCTGGCGACGCAGGACGAGAACGGTGCGCAGGACGGCGACGCCCACGGCGCCCGTGGCGGCCGTGGTGAGCAGCAGGGCGATCGGCATGGTGCTCACTGACGTACTCCCGGTTCAAAGTCGACCCCCGACTTCCTACATCAGCTTGAAGGGTGGACTAACCAGCTGTCAGTGCGTAACGTCACGAAACGGACAGGACTTTGGGCCTGGGGTTTAGCTCCATAACCGCTCTGACCTGCGGGATATCCCCCGGAAGGGAGATAGGTCACATCATGGGGGAGATTGGATCACAAATCGACCCGGCGTTCGGAACGCCCTGAACGCCGGGTCCGGTCCGTCACGTTGGGTCCCTCGGTGGTCACTGTGCGGGACCCCGGTGTGATCAGCTGAGGCGCTCGATGACCATCGCCATGCCCTGGCCGCCGCCGACACACATCGTCTCCAGGCCGAACTGCTTGTCGTGCCACTGGAGCGAGTTGATGAGCGTCCCGGTGATGCGGGCGCCGGTCATCCCGAAGGGGTGGCCGACCGCGATGGCGCCGCCGTTGACGTTCAGCCTGTCGAGGTCGATGCCCAGTTCGCGGTAGGAGGGGATCACCTGGGCGGCGAATGCCTCATTGATCTCGACCAGGTCGATGTCGTCGAGGGTGAGGCCGGCGCGGCGCAGCGCCTGCCGGGACGCCTCCACCGGGCCGAGGCCCATGATCTCGGGGGACAGCCCGGAGACGCCGGTCGACACAATCCGGGCGAGCGGGGTCAGACCCAGCTCGCGCGCCTTGGTGTCGGACATGATGACGACCGCGGCGGCGCCGTCGTTCAACGGGCAGCAGTTGCCGGCGGTGACGAGCCCGTCCGGGCGGAAGGCCGGCTTGAGGCCCTGCACGCCCTCCAGGGTCACACCCGCGCGCGGACCGTCGTCCTTGCTGATCACCGTGGAGTCGGGGAGCGTCACCGGGGTGATCTCGCGCTCCCAGAAGCCGTTCTTGATGGCCTCCTCGGCGAGGTTCTGTGAGCGGACGCCGAACTCGTCCATGTCCCGGCGGGTGATGCCCTTCCAGCGGGCCAGGTTCTCGGCGGTCTGGCCCATCGCGATATAGGCGTCGGGGACGAGGCCGTCCTCGCGCGGGTCGTGCCAGGTCGTGCCCTCCTGCTCGGTGACCGCGGCGGTGCGCGCCTCGGCCTCGGCGAAGACCGGGTTGTGGGTGTCCGGCCAGTTGTCGGAGTTGCCCTTGGCGAACCGCGAGACCATCTCGACACCGGCCGAGATGAAGACATCGCCCTCGCCGGCCTTGATGGCGTGCAGGGCCATCCGGCTGGTCTGCAGGGACGAGGAGCAGTAGCGGGTGATGGTGCAGCCCGGCAGGTGGTCCATGCCCATCAGTACGGCGACGATCCGGCCGAGGTTGTTGCCCTGCTCGCCGCCGGGCAGGCCGCAGCCGAGCATGAGGTCGTCGATGTCCTTCGGGTCCAGCTCGGGGACCTTCGCCAGGGCGGCCTGGATGATCGTGGCGGTGAGGTCGTCCGGGCGCAGTTCCTTCAGGGAGCCCTTGAAGGCGCGACCGATGGGGGAGCGGGCGGTCGAGACGATGACTGCTTCGGGCATCACGGCTCCATTGGCGTACGGATGGACAGGGCTGCTTGGGAAGCTACCTGTCCGTACGGTCACGGTCACCGGCGGCGCGGTGTGACACTGACCGCAGTTGTCCAAGCGCTTGCTTTCCCTTCCTTCCCTCCTTCCTTCCTCCCCCCTCCCTGCTTTCGGCTCCCGGTGTGGCGACGGCTTGCCTCACGAGGGCTGCGCGGTGGGCGCGGTGGGCGCGGACGTCGGTTCCGGCTCGCTGACCCGGCGCCTGCGCCGCCGCTTCAGCAGCGCCCACGGCCCCCGCGGACCCGTCGGCATCGCCGCCGTGACCTCGGTGCCCGCCTCGGACGCCGCCTCCGCCGCCGCACGGGCCACCGGCAGGAAGCCCTCGCGCCGCGACACATCCGGGCGTTCCTCGTCCGCCGGCCACAGGCCGAGGGTCGCGCACACCGTCGGCAGCAACGCCATCGCGGCCGTGGCGTAGCCCTCCGCGGACGGGTGGTAGTTGTCCGGGCCGAACAGCTCGCGCGGGTTCGCGGCGAACTCGGGGCCGAGCAGATCGCCGAGCGACACCGTGCGGCCCCCCTGCTCCACCACCCCGATCGTCTGGGCCGCCGCCAGTTGCCGCGAGGCCCGGCGCGCCAGCCAGCGCAGCGGTTGCTGCACCGGCTCGATGGTGCCCAGGTCGGGGCAGGTGCCCACGACGACCTCGGCGCCGGCCGTGCGCAGCCGCCGCACCGCCGCCGACAGATGTCTGACCGAACGCGTCGGCGGCATCCGGTTGGTCACGTCGTTCGCGCCGATCATGATCACGCAGACATCCGGGACGGGCACGCCCGCGGACACCACCAGGGCCACCTGACGGTCCAGATCGTCGGACTGGGCCCCCGACAGTGCCACGTTGCGCAGCTCCACCGGACGTTCCGCCACCGCCGCGAGACCGGACGCCAGCAGCGCGCCCGGCGTCTGGCCCGCCCGGTGCACGCCCTGGCCCGCCGCCGTGGAGTCCCCGAGCAAGGCCAGCCGAAGGGGTGGCTCGCCGGGCACGTCATAGCCACGGCCGTACCGTCCCTCCGCCGACGGGACCCGGTCGCCGGTGCCGTTGCCCACCTGGCGCTTGGCCAGCTGCACCTCGGCCAGCAGCAGGCCGACGGCGGCCGCGCCGACCAGTCCGACCCCGCCGCCGCCGAATGCCGCGCCGGCCGCGATCCGCCGGGCCACCCTCGCCCTCGACATGCTCGTCATGCGTCGCCGCCACCTCCTCGTAGCCCTACATCCACTCCTTGCCCCGTACCGCCCGTCGGCCAATCTCAACAGCGAGTGAACGGCCGCCCGGCCGGTTGCCGCTGGCTTTAGGCTGACGGCACCTACTACAACCACTCTTTGTGCAAGCGACCGGAGACAACGGTGCGATTCCACGACTCGATGATCAGCCTCGTCGGCAACACCCCGCTGCTGAGGCTCAACAGCGTGACCAAGGGCATTTCGGCGACCGTCCTGGCCAAGGTGGAGTACTTCAACCCGGGCGGGAGCGTGAAGGACCGCATCGCCCTGCGCATGATCGAGGCCGCCGAGCAGAGCGGGGAGCTGAAGCCCGGTGGCACGATCGTCGAGCCGACCAGCGGGAACACCGGCGTGGGCCTGGCGATCGTGGCCCAGCAGAAGGGCTACCGGTGCATCTTCGTGTGCCCGGACAAGGTGAGCACGGACAAGATCAACGTGCTGCGGGCGTACGGGGCCGAGGTGGTCGTCTGCCCGACCGCCGTGGCGCCCGAGCACCCGGACTCCTACTACAACGTCTCCGACCGGCTGGTGCGCGAGACCCCCGGGGCCTGGAAGCCGGACCAGTACTCCAACCCCAACAACCCGCTCTCCCACTATCACTCGACCGGGCCCGAGCTGTGGGAGCAGACCGACGGCCGGATCACCCACTTCGTGGCGGGCGTCGGCACCGGCGGCACCATCTCCGGCACCGGCCGCTATCTGAAGGACGCCAGCGACGGCCGGGTCAAGGTGATCGGCGCCGACCCGGAGGGCTCCGTCTACTCCGGCGGCTCCGGGCGGCCGTACCTGGTCGAGGGCGTCGGTGAGGACTTCTGGCCGACCGCCTACGACCGGACCGTCGCCGACGAGATCATCGCCGTGTCCGACAAGGACTCCTTCCAGATGACCCGTCGGCTCGCGCGGGAGGAGGGCCTGCTGGTGGGCGGCTCCTGCGGCATGGCGGTGGTGGCCGCGCTGCGGGTCGCCGAGCGGCTGGGCCCCGACGACATCGTGGTCGTCCTCCTGCCCGACAGCGGCCGCGGCTACCTCAGCAAGATCTTCAACGACGAGTGGATGGCCGACTACGGCTTCCTGGAGGACGAGGGCCCGAGCGCCCGCGTCGGCGACGTCCTCAACGACAAGGTGGGCGGCCACATTCCGTCCCTCGTCCATATGCACCCGGACGAGACCGTCGGCCAGGCCATCGAGGTGCTGCGCGAGTACGGCGTCTCGCAGATGCCCGTCGTGAAGCCGGGCGCCGGCCACCCCGATGTGATGGCCGCCGAGGTCGTGGGCTCGGTGGTGGAACGGGAGCTGCTCGACGCCCTGTTCAGCAAGCGGGCCTCGCTGGAGGATCCGCTGGAGAAGCACATGTGCGCCCCGCTGCCCCAGGTCGGCTCCGGCGAGCCGGTCGCCGACCTGATGTCGGTGCTCGGCGCGGCGGACGCGGCGATCGTGCTCGTCGAGGGCAAGCCGACCGGCGTGGTCAGCCGGCAGGACCTGCTGGCCTTTCTCGCCAAGGGCGGAAAGCAGTAGCGAATGTCCGGTGAACCGCCGGCGTCCGCGGCGAACTTGCGGTGTCCGGCGGCTTCGCAGCCGTTTCGCAAGTGGTACGAGCGCGTCATGTGCGCGCAGCACCCGCTTAACACGCGTCCGGCACATTGGTGGATGTCGGCAGGGCGGGAGCGGCTCCCCGCCCCGGCCGACGCCGAACGGCGCCACGGACCTCCGGAGCGGCTCCCGGACCTCCATGGACGCCACGGACGCGCAAGCCCGGCCCTGACCCGGCCCGCGTCCCTCGCGGGGACCGCCGTCGTCCCGCCCCCCGGCAACGGGGGTGCGGCGGTCCCCGCCACATCTTTCTTCCGGCGTGACCGGTGCGCTTCTTTCTTGTCCTGCTTGCGGCGTGCCGGGTGTGCTTGCGTATCGTCGCGAGTGCGCTGCGTGCCCCGTTCCACTTTCGTCCCGGCCGGGCGCGTGGACCGGTCGGTCGTCAGTCCTCCCAGATGTCGTCCCCGGAGGACGAGCCCGAGCGGCGGCTCAGCCGGCCGAACAGGCCCGGGGTGGTGCGCGCCGCCTGGACCGTGTTGACGCCGACGATGCCCACCCAGGTGACAATCAGACCGGGCAGCTGTCCGACGGCGCCGCCGATCGCCGACAGCGGGACCGCCAGCACCAGCGAGACGATGCCGAAGCCGAACCGCTCCCCCCAGGAGTCGGTCGGCTTCGGGGACCGGGTGCCACGCGCGACCTGCATCTGCTGCTCGGCGAGCTGTCTGCGCATCCGGCGCTCCACCGCGCCGTCGATGCGCTGGTCGACCTTCTCCAGGAACGAGTCGACCAGCGCGGACTCGTAGTCCTCACCGAGTTCCCGGCGCGCCTGCAGGGTGGCGTCGAGTTCCTTCTTCAGCTCGGCGTCTCGCGCCTCGATTCCGGTCATACGGGCCACGGTAGGGGGCCGGGTCGTCCGCCGCACGGGGGCTAGCCCCCCTCTTGGCGTCGGGGCGGCAGAGCCCCAGGCGGTGTGGGTGCGCAGGGTGGGCGGTCGGCCGGGACGGTCGTGCCGCTCGCGAACGACCGCGAACTGGATCATGCGATGTCCCTTGTCCGGCTGTATAACGTCATGCAGAGTTCTTGATGTCTGAATAGGTCGACTCGGATCATGATCCTCGACGGGGTCGGCCTCCGCGTCGAGGACGCCGTACACAGAGGACGCCGTACACAGAGGACGTCGTGCACAGAGGACGTCGTACACATCTGGAGGGGGAGCACGTGATGAGCGTGACCGACAGCCCTGCGACCCGGCTGCAGGCGCTCTTCGAGGGGCACCGGCTCACGCCGACCCAGCGGCGCATCGCGCACAGCATGGTGCGGCGGGCCGCCGACGTGCCGTTCCTGTCCAGCGTGGAGCTGGCCGAACTGGCCGGGGTCAGCCAGCCGTCCGTGACTCGGTTCGCGGTTGCCCTGGGCTTCGACGGCTACCCCGCCCTGCGCAGGCACCTGCGCGATGTCGTGCCCGCCGAATCGGCCCCGGACGCGGCCTCCTGCAACGAGTACCAGCAGGCCGTCGAGGCCGAGATCGAGAACCTGCGGCAGCTGGCGGAGGCCCTCGCCGACCCGCGGCCGGTGCAGCGGGCCGGCCGCCTCCTGGCCGCCTCCCGGCCGCTGCCGGTCCTCGGGCTGCGTGCCGCAGCCGCGCAGGCGTACGGCTTCGCCTACTTCGCCGCCAAGGTGCACCCGGACGTCCGGCTGCTCAACGAGGGCGGCACCATGATCCACGACCGGGTCGACGCAGCTGTCCGGGCGGGCGCGAGCGCGCTGCTGTGCTTCGCCCTGCCACGGCATCCGCGCGAGGTCGTGGACACCCTGGCGTATGCCAAGGACGCCGGGCTGACCGTGGTCACCGTCGCCGACTCGGCGTTCGCGCCCGTCGCCCGCCACTGCGACCTGCTGCTGCCCGCCGCCGTCGGCACGGGGCTCGCCTTCGACACCGCGTGCGCGCCGATGCTGCTGGGGCGGGTGCTGCTGGAGGCGATGTGCGACGACCTGCCGGACGCCCAGGCAAGGCTGGAGGAGTTCGACACGAAGGCGGCCGCACGCGGGCTGTTCGTCGAGTGACCTGTCGCTCTCAGACTGGTCTCACGTTGTCCCGTTACCGTGCCTGCGCGCAGGTACTGGCAGGCACCAGAAGGAGCCGGGAGACGGGAGGCCGGACGTGGCACGCGGAGGACAGGGGCTGGCCCGGGTGGCCGTCGTGGTGCGGGCCGGTGCGGCACCGCTGTGGTGGCTCGGGGTGTTCGCGGCCGGTGTCGGCGTGCTTCCGCCGGGTGTGACCGGGCGCCGGATCGGGGTGCTCGGCGGGGCCGCGCTGTTCATCGTCGGCGCCGCCGTCGTGGCGTTCGCCCGGCGGCGGCGCTATACGGCTCTCGCCGCCGGAGCGGCCCGCGCGGGCAAGCACGATGTGCTCCAGGACCGGGCGGTGACGGTCCGCAACTGGCGCCGCGGCCACCGCTGGTGGCTGCTGCTCGCCTTCCTCGTCGCGCTCGGCGGCTCGTTCGCCGTGCCCGCGGCCGGCGGCATGCTGCTGGCCGGGACCGGTGCCGGGCTGCGGCTCAAGGCCGCCTGGCTCGGGCGGCACGAACGGGTCGGGGATGCGCTGCTGTGGGTGCGGGTCGACTGGCTCGACCGGCGCGGCGGCCGCCCGGCGGGACAGGCGGTCAAGGCGTACCGCGGCACGGGCATCGCGGCGGGCGACGCGGCCCCGGGGGGGTCGCGCCGCCGCACCGCGGCACTCGTCTGACCTGGGATGGCCTGGCCTGACCTGACCTGACCTGGCTCGGCCCGGCCTCGCCTCAGACCTCCAGATCCTGCTCGATCTTCTTCAGCTGGTGCCGGGCCATCGCGAGGTTGGCCCGGTCGGAGTCCAGGACCAGATACAGGAACAGGCCGTTGCCGCCCCGCCCCTTGAGCAGTCGGACCAGGTGGTACTGGTTGGTCAGCGTGATCAGGATGTCCTCGATCTCGCTCTTCAGGCCGAGGTGCTCCATGGTGCGCATCTTGGCCCGGATGACATCGGTGTTCCCGGCGGCGGCCACGTTCAGATCGAAGGTCTTGCTGCCGCCCAGCGTGCCCAGCGCCATCCCGCTGGTGTAGTCGACGAGCGCGACGCCGGTGGCGCCCTCGATGGAGGTGATCGCTTCTTTCAGCGCGGTTTCGGTGTTGGCCATGGCGGTCGTTCCTTTCGTCAACTGTCGGTTGCGGTGCGTGCCTCGGTCATGGCGGTGCCCTGGGCGCGCGTGGTTCTGGTACGTGCGGCGGCGCTGCGGCCCGCCGCCGGTTTCCCGGCCCGCTCCGCCGCGGTGCTCTCCCTGGCGCTCTCCGCGGCGTCGACCAGCTCGCCGATCCGGGCGGCGGCCCGGCGCCCCTCCAGGTGCAGTCGGCCGACGTTGATCCGGTCCTGGGTGAGCAGCGTGAGGACCGCTGTGCGGCCCGCCGCGTAGGTGGCGACATAGCCGCCGGAACCGCGGACGAGTAATTCCCGCAGGCCGCCCTGGCCGGTCGCGTCGGCGAGCCGCACGGCGACGCCGAGCGCGGCGGCGGTGAGCGCGGCGAGGCCCTCCGGGTCGACCCCGGGGGTGTCCTCGGCGACCACGAGACCGTCGACGCCGGCCGCGAGGGCGCCGGTGAGCTGGGGGACGCGGGTGCGCAGTCGGCGCAGTTCGTCGAGGATGTCCGATTCGGCCGCCATCAGGTGTCTCCTCTCGGCGGGACGGTGCCGTTCAAAGGGCCTCCAGCGCATCCCTGAGCCTCTTCAGCAGCGCGATGTCGGGGTCGGTGACCTCGGGGGTGGATGGGGGAGCGGCGGCCGTCGACGGGCCTGGCGACACCAGTCCGGCCGCCGCGAGCCGTCGTACGTCCACCAGGGTGTGGAACGTATGTCTGCCCAGCTCACGAGCGATCTGAGGGGCTGTGCGGACGCCGTCCGCGCGGTCCAGCACCGCCCGTCTGCGCGGGGGGAGCGGCGGGGCCGCGCTGGGGTCGGCCCGGATCAGCGGCGCCCCGTCGACCGCCGGGTCGGGCCAGATGCGGTGCAGCAGTCGGCGGCGGCGCAGCGTCTCCCGCCCCAGGGCCGTCACGGGGACCGGACGCAGCGGTCCGGGCCGGGACACGGCCTCGTAGCGGAAGTGGCCGGGGGCGCTGCTGGGGGCCAGCGCGAAGTACCCGGCGTCGTACAGCGCGCCCAGGTGGCACAGCTCCAGCGCGCCCGCGGCCGGCCGGCCGGCGTCGAGCAGCAGCCGGACGGCGCCGGGCGGGTCGGCGGCCCGGTCCGCGGCCTGCCGCCAGAGGACCTCGTCGAGCGCGCCCCGGGCGGTGAGGAGCACGTCGAGGCCGGGCGCGAAGGGGCTCTCCGCGTGGATCACCCGGCCCTCGTGCAGCAGGAGCGTGCCGTGCTCGCGCACGAGGGCCCCGGTGGCCCGCTCCTCGGCGAGCCGGGTCAGCATCGGGGAGAGAGCGCCGCGGGTCCGCTCCCCCGCGGTCGCCCCGTCCCGCACGGGCAGCGGAGGTGGCGGTGGTGGTGTGGCGACCATGGTCATTCCAGCACCAGCCGCTCGGCCAGCTCGCCGAGCCGGATGCGGGCGAGCGCGAGGTTGCCGTCCGTGCGGTCCAGCCACAGGTGCAGGAAGACGGTGCTGTCGAACGGCGTGTCCACGAACCGCAGCAGGTGGTAGCTGTCCCGGTTGCTGACGATCAGGTCCTCGACCGGGGGGCGTTCACCGCCGGGGTCGGCGGCGGCGAACGCTCCGTGCTCGGCGGCCAGCCGGGCCAGTTCGGCGGCCTCCGCCGCGGATGTCTCGTGGTCCTCGCCGGGGGCCTCCCCGACGGTGCCCAGGGCCAGCCCGCTCGTCCAGTCGACCAGCGCGGCGCCCCGGGCACCGGGCAGTTGCATGGCTTCCAGCAGGCACTCGTCGATTCCCGGCACCGTGGCTCCCCTCCCGCCTGGGACTCCGGTTGTGTGACGACGACACTACGCAAGGTGCGCGGGAGGGATGAGTCTTCTGGCATTTTCCACTGGAACATGCGGCCGATGAACTAGGGTGCGTCAACTGTGGTGCGCCACAAGCCAGTTGGCCCTCGTGCCCGGGGACGCGTCAGGGGTGCGTCAGCGGTGCGTCGGGGGCGCGTCAGGGGTGCTCGGGCGCCCGGAGGGTGGTGAGCGCGGAGGCGTGCGACCCTCCGGACTCGGCCACGATCTCCTCGACCGTCTGCGGCGCCCGCACCGTCGCGAAGGCCAGCCCGCCCGTGCCGTCCGGCGCGAAGCCGTACACCCCGGGCCGGGCCAGCGAGTTGTACGCGTAGTGGTGGGCGAAGTAGTAGGCGCCCGTGTCCAGCGCCGCCGCGTAGTCCCCCTGGTCGAGCGTCGGCAGCGCGCGCCCCTCGGCCAGCAGGTCGCCCGCGAAGCAGGCCGGTCCGGCCACGTCCTGCACCACCTCGGGCCCGGACTTGGGCCGCCCCTTCGCGTCGTATGCGGCGATCCTGAGCGGCCACGCCGCCGGCGCGTACACCGTCCGCGTCGCCACCTGCACGCCCGCGTGGGTCACCGCGACCCGCCGCCCGCCCGCGCTCTTGGCGTACTCCACCCGCGCCACCACGATGCCGTGCTTGGCCAGCAGCGACCGCCCGAACTCGGTCACCAGCCCGTACCGCCCGTCGAACAGCCCCGGCACGGCCTCCCGCAGCACGCGCGCGTACCGCGCATAGGTCGGCGACGTCGCGTCCGACTCGAAGTTCACCGGCAGTCCGCCGCCGATGTCGAGCGTGTCGATCTGCCGCCGCCCGGCACGCGCGTTGATCTCCTCGGCGAGCGCGTACGTCTCCGCCACGCCCCGCGCCAGCAGCGCCGGCGGGATGCCCTGAGAGCCGGTGTGCGCATGCAGCCGGGTCAGCCACGGCCGGTCCAGGAACGCCCGTACGACCCACTCGCGCGCCCCCTCGTCGCGCAGCGCCACCCCGAACTTGGAGGTCGCCGTCGCCGTCGAGGTGGCCCCGATGGAACCCCCGCCGATCTGCGGATTGACCCGGATGCCCAGCGGGGAGCGGGTGGGCGCCGACCGCACCAGGCCGTCGATGCGGTCCAGTTCCTGCGGGTTGTCCGCGTTGACCGCGATCCCCAGCGCCAGCGCCTCGCGCAGCTCGGCCGACGTCTTGGCGGGCGAGTCGAGCACGGTGCGCCGCGGCGGCACCCCGGCCGCCCGCGCCAGCGCCAGCTCGCCCGGACTGGCCACCTCCGCGCCGATGCCCTCGGCGTCCAGCAGCCGCAGGACCGCCACCAGCGGGGTCGCCTTCACGGCGAAGGCGTGCAGCACCGGCGTGCCCGGTGCCACCACCGCGTCGAACGCCGCCCGCAGCGCCGCCGCCGAGTCCCGGATACCGGTGACGTCCAGCAGCCCGACGACGGGTGCCGCGGGCCCGAGCAGCCCCTGCTCCACGGCGGCCCGCACCGCCCGGTCGCGCCGGGCGACCCGCTCGGCGTCGTCCCCGCGCCGCTCGTCCCCGTGCGCCCCGTCGTGCGTCTCGCGTATCCCGTCGTGGGTCCCGTCCGTGTGCTCGCCTTCACCGGTGTCCATGGCACCCCCCGTCCAGTCGTTGTCCGATCCCATGCGTCCAGCCAAACATTCGTGACGCATCCGTGAGTCCCCGCCGCCGTATTGACTAGCCATATTCATGTCGCCAGGATGTGAATAACCACAGCAACATGTCGCAGGTACCCATCGGGAGCGATCCGCCAGGAGGCAGACCATGTCAGGACCCCGCCCGCCCGTCTCCCTCCACCACCCTCCTGCGAGGCCCTCCGGGCCGCCCCCTGGTGGAGTCCGAGCGCCGCGTGGCACGGAACTGAGCGCCCTGGGATGGCAGCAGGAGGCCGCCCTGCGGATGCTGCAGAACAACCTGGACCCCGAGGTCGCGGAACACCCCGACCAGCTCGTCGTCTACGGCGGCACCGGCAGGGCCGCCCGCGACTGGCCTTCCTTCCACGCCATGGTCCGCACGCTGAGGACCCTCAAGCAGGACGAGACCATGCTGGTCCAGTCCGGCCGCCCCGTGGGCGTGATGCAGACCCATGAGTGGGCCCCGCGCGTCCTGATCGCCAACTCCAACCTCGTCGGCGACTGGGCCACCTGGGAGGAGTTCCGCCGGCTGGAGGCCCTCGGGCTGACCATGTACGGCCAGATGACCGCCGGCTCCTGGATCTACATCGGCACCCAGGGCATCCTCCAGGGCACCTACGAGACCTTCGCCGCCGTCGCCGCGAAGAAGTTCGGCGGCACCCTCGCCGGGACGATCACCCTGACCGCGGGGCTCGGCGGCATGGGCGGCGCCCAGCCGCTCGCCGTGACCATGAACGACGGTGTCGCCCTCTGTATCGACTGCGACCCGCGCGCCATCGAGCGGCGCATCGAGCACCGCTACCTCGATGTGCGGGCCGACTCGCTCGACCACGCCCTCCGCCTGGCCGTCGAGGCGCGCGACGCCCGCCGCCCGCTGTCCGTCGGCGTCCTCGGCAACGCGGCCGAACTGCTGCCGCGGCTGCTCGCGATGAACGCCCCGGTCGACATCGTCACCGACCAGACCTCCGCCCACGACCCGCTGTCGTACCTCCCGCTGGGCGTCGCCTTCGAGGACATGGCCTCCGCCGCCGCCGGGGACCCGGCCGGTTTCACCGCCCGCGCCCGCGCGTCCATGGCCCAGCACGTCGAGGCCATGGTCGGCTTTCTGGACGCCGGCGCGGAGGTCTTCGACTACGGCAACTCGATCCGCGGCGAGGCCCAACTGGCCGGATACGACCGGGCGTTCACTTTCCCCGGCTTCGTCCCCGCCTATATCCGCCCGCTGTTCTGCGAGGGCAGGGGCCCCTTCCGGTGGGCGGCCCTGTCGGGCGAGGCGGCCGACATCGCCAGGACCGACAAGGCGATCCTGGAGCTGTTCCCGGAGAACGAGTCCCTGGCCCGCTGGATCAGGCTGGCCGGTGAGCGCGTCCGCTTCCAGGGCCTGCCCGCCCGTATCTGCTGGCTCGGCCACGGCGAGCGCGACAAGGCCGGCGAGCGCTTCAACGACATGGTGGCTTCCGGGGAACTGGCGGCCCCCCTCGCCATCGGCCGCGACCACCTCGACTGCGGCTCCGTCGCCTCCCCGTACCGCGAGACCGAGGCCATGCTCGACGGCTCCGACGCGATCGCCGACTGGCCGCTGCTGAACGCCATGGTCAACGTGGCCTCCGGCGCCTCCTGGGTCTCCATCCACCACGGCGGCGGCGTCGGCATGGGCCGCTCCATCCACGCCGGCCAGGTGACCGTGGCCGACGGGACCAAGCTCGCCGGCGAGAAGATCCGCCGCGTCCTCACCAACGACCCGGCCATGGGCGTCATCCGGCACGTCGACGCCGGGTACGACATCGCGGAGTCCGTGGCCACCGAGCACGGGGTACGCGTGCCCATGCGCGAGGGTGACGACGCGTGAGCCGGGATCCCGGTGGGCACGGCGGCTCCTCGGCGGGGGCCGAGGTCCCCTCGCCGCCCACGGCTCCGGCGTGCCCTGGCGGGGCCGTCGGCCACCAAGCGCCCTCCTTCCAGGACATGTGGGCCGAGCTGCTTCCCCTCGGCCGGCACCCCGGCTCCGGCGGCTACCGGCGCTACGCCTGGACCGGGGCCGATGCCGAATGCCGGTCCTGGTTCCGGGAGCAGGCCGAGCGGCGCGGGCTCGCGTACGAGACCGACCGGAACGGCAACCAGTGGGCCTGGCTGGGGGACCCGGCCGCGGGGGACGCCGTGATCACCGGGTCGCACCTCGACTCCGTACCCGACGGCGGGGCCTTCGACGGACCCCTCGGCGTGGTGTCCGCCTTCGCCGCCCTCGACGAACTGCGCGGCAGGGGCGTGCGGTTCGGCCGCCCCCTCGCCATCGTGAACTTCGGCGACGAGGAGGGCGCCCGGTTCGGGCTCGCCTGTGTCGGCTCCCGGCTCACCGCCGGAGCGCTCACCGTCGAACAGGCGCACCGGCTGACCGACGCCGACGGCATCACGCTGCGCCGGGCCATGGCCGCCGCCGGATACGACCCCGACGCCATCGGGCCGGACCCGGAGCGGCTGGCCCGCATCGGCGCGTTCGTCGAACTCCACGTCGAGCAGGGCAGGGCACTGGACGTGTCCGGCGACCCGGTCGGCATCGCCGGCGCCATCTGGCCGCACGGGCGATGGCGGCTGGACTTCCGGGGCGCGGCCAACCACGCCGGCACCACCCGGCTCGCGGACCGGCGCGACCCGATGCTGCCGTACGCCGAGACCGTGCTCGCCGCCCGCCGCGAGGCATGGCTGGCCGGCGCCGTCGCCACCTTCGGGAAGATCGCCGTCGAGCCGAACGGGGTCAACGCCATCCCCTCCCTGGTGCGCGGCTGGCTCGACGCGCGCGCCGCCGACCGGACGGCCCTCGACACGGTCGTCACGGCCGTGGAGAAGGCCGCGCGCGAGTACGCCGCCGCCCACGGCGTCGACCTCGACGTCGTCCGCGAGTCCTTCACGCCCGTCGTGGAGTTCGACCACGCCCTGCGCGACGAACTCGCCCGCATCCTCGGGACGGCGAACGACCGCCTGAACGTGCCCGTCCTGGGGACCGGTGCCGGACACGACGCGGGCATCCTCTCCGGCAGCGTCCCGACCGCCATGCTGTTTGTGCGCAACCCCACCGGGGTCTCGCACTCCCCGGCCGAGTTCGCCGCCGAGGACGACTGCGTGGCCGGGGTGACCGCGCTCGCCGACGTACTGGAAGGACTGGCCGGCAGGTGACGTCAACGCAGCAACCACCCACCCCGCCCACCCGGACGTACTGGCTGGAGCACGCCTGGCTCGACGCCAACGTCGAACCGGGGGTGGCCGTGGACGTACGGGACGGCCGGATCGCGGCCGTCCGCACCGCCATGCCCGCCCCGCCGCCCGGCGCCGCCATCCTGCGCGGCCTCACGCTCCCCGGGCTGGCCAACGCCCACAGCCACGCCTTCCACCGAGCCCTGCGCGGCACCGTCCAGGTCGGCTCCGGAACCTTCTGGACCTGGCGCGAGGTCATGTACTCGTTCGCCGACAGGCTGACCCCGGACAGCTACCACGCGCTGGCCCGCGCCGTGTACGCGGAGATGGCGCTGGCGGGCGTCACGGCGGTCGGCGAGTTCCACTACCTGCACCACGCCCCCGGCGGCACCCCCTACGCCGACCCCAACGCCATGGGCGAGGCGCTCATCGACGCCGCCGCCGAAGCCGGCATCCGCATCACCCTCCTCGACACCTGTTATCTCTCCGCCGGCTTCGGCAGCCCGCCCACCACCCATCAGCGCCGCTTCTCCGACGGCACCGCCGAGGCATGGGCCACACGCTGTTCACTTCTCAAGGAGCGGGATCACGCACGGATCGGGGCGGCCGTCCACTCCGTACGGGCCGTGCCCGCCGGACAGTTGGCCACGGTGGCGCGGTGGGCGCAGGAGCGGCGGGCCCCGCTCCATGTGCACCTGTCCGAGCAGACCGCCGAGAACGAGGCATGCCTGGTGGCGCACGGCTGCACCCCCACCCGGCTCCTCGCCGACCACGGCGTCCTCGGCCCGCGCACCACCGGCGTGCACAACACCCATGTCACCGGCGACGACATCGCCCTGCTCGGCGGCTCCGGAACCGGCACCTGCATGTGCCCGACGACCGAGCGGGACCTCGCGGACGGCATCGGCCCCGCGGCGGCCCTGCAACGCGCGGGCTCCCCGCTCAGCCTCGGCTCGGACAGTCACGCCGTCATCGACCTGCTCGAAGAGGCGCGCGCCATGGAGCTGAACGAGCGCCTGCGCACCCGCGCCCGGGGCCACTGGACGGCCGCCGCCCTGCTGCGGGCCACCACCGCCGACGGCCACGCCGCCCTCGGCTGGGACGAGGCGGGCACCATCGAGCCCGGCGCGCTCGCCGACCTCACGACGATCGCGCTCGACTCGGTCAGGACGGCCGGGCCGCTGCCCAGGCTCGGCGCCGAGACCGCCGTATTCGCCGCGAGTGCGGCGGATGTGCGGCACACGGTCGTCTCGGGCCGGCACGTCGTGCGCGACGGGGCACACACGCTCGTCCCCGATGTCCCGCAGGCCTTGGCGGCAGCGGTCGAAGCCCTGCGCGCCTGACGCCCCCGACCAGCCCGCCCACCGACAAGGACGCCATGAGCAGCACCGCCATCACCCACATCGCCACGCTGGTCACCAACGATCCCTCCCTCGGACAGGGGTCCCCCCGCTCAAGCACATTCGAGAGTGGGGGAGGATCCCCCCTCGGTCTGATCCAGGACGCGGCCGTCGTCATCGACGGCGACCGGGTCGTCTGGACCGGTGAATCCAGCAAAGCACCCGCCACTGACAATCGGGTCGACGCCGACGGCCGGGCGGTGCTGCCGGGCTTCGTCGACTCCCACTCGCACCTGGTCTTCGCGGGCGACCGCACCGCCGAGTTCAACGCCCGCATGTCCGGCCGCCCCTACCAGGCGGGCGGCATCCGGACGACGGTCGCGGCCACCCGCGCCGCATCGGACGGGGAACTGACGGCGAACCTCACCCGTTACCTGTCCGAGGCACTGCGCCAGGGCACGACCACGTTCGAGACGAAGTCCGGGTACGGCCTGACGGTCACCGACGAGGCGCGCTCGCTGCGCATCGCCGCCGCCCACACCGACGAGGTCACCTACCTCGGCGCGCACATCGTCTCCCCGGACTACGCCGACGACCCGGCCGCCTACGTCGCCCTCGTCACCGGCGAGATGCTCGACGCCTGCGCCCCGTACGCCCGTTGGATCGACGTCTTCTGCGAGCAGGGCGCCTTCGACGGCGACCAGGCACGGGCGATCCTCACGGCGGGCAGGGCGAAGGGGCTGCACCCCCGCATCCATGCCAACCAGCTCTCCTACGGCCCCGGCGTGGGCCTGGCGGTCGAACTGGACGCGGCGAGCGCCGACCACTGCACCCACCTCACGGACGCGGACGTCGACGCCCTCGCGAGCGGCAGCACGGTCGCGACGCTGCTGCCCGGCGCCGAGTTCTCCACCCGCGCCGAGTGGCCGGACGCCCGTCGGCTGCTGGACGCGGGCGTCACGGTCGCGCTGTCGACGGACTGCAACCCCGGCTCGTCCTTCACGTCCTCCGTGCCCTTCTGCATCGCGCTGGCCGTGCGGGACATGGGCATGACGCCGGACGAGGCGGTCTGGTCGGCCACGGCGGGCGGCGCCGCGGCCCTGCGCCGCACCGACATCGGACGCCTCACCCCCGGCGCCTACGCCGACCTGATCCTCCTGGACGCCCCGAGCCACGTACACCTGGCCTACCGACCGGGCGTCCCCCTGGTGTCCGGCGTCTGGCGCCGAGGCATCCGCGTCCTGTGACCCGGACCATCGCGCCCACCGCCCACCGCCCACGCCCGGCAGGGGGAGACATTCCGCAGAAAGGAGTTCTGTCGGTGGCCCAAGGGGCGCCAGGGCGCCGGGACGCTCATTCCTCCAGCGTCAGCCCCTTGCGCAGCCGTACCAACGTCCGTGACAGCAGCCGCGACACATGCATCTGTGAGATGCCGAGTTCGTCGCCGATCTCCGACTGGGTCAGGCCGGCCACGAACCGGAGGGAGAGGATCTTCCGGTCCCGGGGCGGGAGTTCGGCGATCAGCGGCTTCAACGACTCGACATACTCGATGCCTTCGAGCCCGTGATCCTCGTAGCCGATGCGGGCCGCGAGCGCGCCCTCGGCGTCGTCCTCCTCGGGCTGGGCGTCCAGCGAGGAAGCGGTGTACGCGTTCGAGGCCGCCATGCCCTCGACCACCTCGTCGTTCGAGATGCCGAGCCGCTCCGCGAGCTCACCCACCGTCGGCGCGCGGTCCAGCTGCTGGGCCAGTTCGTCGCCCGCCTTGGCCAGGTCGAGGCGCAGCTCCTGCAGTCGGCGCGGTACGCGCACGGACCACGAGGTGTCCCGGAAGAAACGCTTGATCTCGCCGATGATGGTCGGCATCGCGAAGGTCGGGAACTCGACACCGCGCGAGAGCTCGAAGCGGTCGATCGCCTTGATCAGGCCGATCGTGCCGACCTGGATGATGTCCTCCATCGGCTCGCTGCGGGAGCGGAAGCGGGAGGCGGCGAACTTGACCAGCGCGAGGTTGAGTTCGACGAGGGTGTTGCGGACGTACGCGAATTCGTGGGTGCCCTCCTCCAGCGACTCCAGGCGGTCGAAGAGGGTCTTGGACAGGGCCCGTGCGTCGACGGGGCCGACTTCGTCGTACGGGGGGATCTCGGGAAGCCCCGCGATGGGATCCAGCTGTTCCGGTGGGGGTGTCGACGTCGCGGTCGGGGTATGCGATGCGTCGAGCCGGGGTGACATGGTGTCCTCCATCGTTCTCGGCATTGGGCTGCCGAAGCCATGCGTGCACTGCGGTGTGCGGCGCC
Organism: Streptomyces sp. NPDC004752; assembly: GCF_053601275.1. NCBI lineage: Bacteria > Bacillati > Actinomycetota > Actinomycetes > Kitasatosporales > Streptomycetaceae > Streptomyces > Streptomyces sp. NPDC004752. Next base: position 41,218 of record NZ_JBSGBN010000035.1, read on the forward strand.
TCCAAAGCCGGCCGTGTCGGTTTGTGTGTCCTCTCTAGCCCTACCCGCTTCACCAAGGCCGTTGCAAGTGGCTTTTGTGAGTGTATGTCCGCTTGTGTGCGGTTGTTCGGGTGTCGGAGCGCGCACGGAAGGCGTAGTGTTCGAGGGCACCGGCGGAGCCCCGGCAACGCATGCGCAAGAACATGAGCGGGACATCGGCGGGGCATCAGTCAGCAGCCACGACCTCGGGAGACAGACGGCATGGACCGCGAGACGGTCGGCAGCGCACAGTCGGGTCGGCTTCTGGTGGAGGTGCGGGAAGCGGGCTCCAGCGCCGTGGCGGCACCGGCGGGTGAGCTGGATCACCACACCGCCGATCTGTTGCGCGAGCCCCTCGACGACCTCCTCGACAAAGGATTCTCCCGACTCGTCGTGGACTGTTCACGGCTGGAGTTCTGTGACTCCACGGGCCTCAACGTGCTGCTCGGCGCCCGTCTGAAAGCGGAGGCCGCCGGGGGTGGGGTGCATTTGGCGGCCATGCAGCCGGTGGTGGCCAGGGTGTTCGAGATCACCGGGGCGGAGGCGGTCTTCACCGTCCATGACTCCGTCGAGGCGGCCTTGGTCGACGAGACCGGCTGAGATCTGCCGTGGATCTTCCCGGACACCCCGAATCGGGGGGTGTTTCGTCCTGTGTGCCGGGCAGGAGACATCCTGGACCGGTCGGCCTCCGGGGGCGTCGCGGAACCGATCGACGACCTGCGGACGACGTGTGTGCCGATGGAAGTCGACCGCTACTGACTACTGACCGTGAACTACTCGATCCTGAACTGCCCGATCGTGAACTACTCGATCGGGAACTGGTGAATCGGTGAGGTGAAGCGCTGATGAGCACCACCCGGCCTTACCCGCCGGGCGACCGCGGCCCGGAGCCGAGCGGCGTTTCCGGGGCGTCCGAGGGGGGAGCGCCGGTTTACGGCGCGTCCACGGGGGCAGCGGCCGTACCGCCGGGGGGTCCACAGGCCCGCAGACTCCGTCTGGACGGCGAGAGCGGCGTCGTACCGCTCGCCCGTGACTTCACCCGCCAGGCGCTGTACGCGTGGGGCTGGCTGCCCGCCGCCTCCGCCGATCAGCGGGCGGCGGCCGAGGACGTGCTGCTCGTCGTCTCCGAGCTGGTCACCAACGCGTGTCTGCACGCCGAGGGCCCCGAGGAACTGTTCCTCGCCCTCGACAACAAGGTGATCCGCATCGAGGTCTCCGACCGCGGTACCGGTCAGCCGGCTCCTCGTACCCCGCACCGCGCGGGACGGCCCGGTGGCCACGGCATGTTCATCGTGCAGCGGCTCTGTCTGGACTGGGGCGTGGTGCGGACCCCGGGGGTGTCCGGCAAGCGAGTCTGGGCCGAACTGGGCGCGCCGGCCTGAGCGGACTGGACGCGCCGACCTACCCGGCTGGGCGCGCCGACTGACCCGTACGTCTCCGGGCCGGTCTGGTCCGTACGTACGTCCCTGGCCGGTCTGACCCATGCGTCCCCCGCGGTCACGTCGGACGCGTCGGCCCGGTCGCGCGATGCCGCGGTCACCGTCGTGTGTGCCAGTGCGACAACTCCGGGGCCGTCAGCCGCTCATGTTGCGCGGAGGCAGGACTAGCGGGCGGGTATGCGCCCCAACAGGGCGCCGAGTACGGCGTTGAACTGGAGCGCCGTAGCAGAACAGCGCGTCGGGACTGCGGGAGAGCCGATCCCTTTGGCCGGCGGTCTATGCGTCCACTCTGTGTGTCTTCCCTTCAGGGTGCTGGTACGCCGTCGCGCAGATAAAGCGGGTGTCCCGCCGTGAGGGCGGTCATAGCAGCCGTGAAGCGGCGCCGGATGCGTTCGCCGAGCCTGGCGCGGGCCTCTTCCGGCTCGACGAACGCGACCTCGGAAAGCTCTTCGTCCCGTGGATGCAACTGGTCGGCTTGGTCCTGGGGCAGCACGCCGGCGTCGAAAATGAACGCGATCTGGTCATCCCATGGACCGTGCGGCGCCACCCAGTCCACCACCAGCAGCCCATTCACCGTGATTTTCAGTCCAAGCTCTTCGAGGAGTTCGCGGCCTGCCGTCTCCTCGGGCGGCTCGTTCGACTCCGCCATGCCGCCCGGCAAGTCCCAGTCGGGTTTGTAAGTGGGATTCACCAGAAGTACGCGCCCGGCCGGATCGCGCAACAGGACATCAGCCGCGACGCGTTTGCGGGCCTGCTTGGCGTTGCCTTCGGCAAGGTAGGCGTTCCAGGCGTCTGTGTCGCCGGGGTCGGGTGCGGTCGTCCTCATGCGGGGGTGCCTCCCGGTGATGGCGGGATCAAATCGGCCAGGAGAAGCATTCTGGCCCTGCGCGCATCGTCGAAGCGCACCAGGTACTCGCGCACTGGCTGATACGCCTTGTGTTGCTCCAGTAGCCGGCGCAACTCGTCGAGCTGCCGTACGACCCGGACAGACCCCAGGGTCGGGCTTGTGCTCAACAACGCGTGTGCGGCGTGCACCGCAGCGTCCAGCTCCCTCGCCGATGGCGACACCGGCCTGTGGCGGCCGGTCCCCCCGGACCTCAGCCCACGTGAGTGGGTGGAGATCGCCTACAGCGATCAGTCGTTGGTCACCGAGCTCGACGGCCGCCTACCCCCGACCAGGCCACCGAGCCCGTACGCGGCCAGCCACCCCATATCAGTCGCCTGGCTGCCGGGGACGGCCACACGCCCGTGCTGTGGGGCGGACGGGTCCGGACATGGCGAAGGGCCCCAGGGGGACAACTCAGGGGGACACCATCGCCACCACCGCCGGACACACCACAGGCGTCTCCGTGAGAACCGCCGCGTGCCGTCACGAGGTGGTCCTTCGGTCAGCGATGCGGTGGCCCCCCCGATCAATGGCGTCGGGCCCGCAGGGGCCGTCAGTTGACGTCGCCCATCAGGTGCTTCACCTTGCTGCGGTACTTCCACACCGCCGTACCGGCGACGACGGCGAGGGCCGCCTCCAGGGCCACGATGCCCATCTTGTCCAGGTTGACGCCCGCCACGCCGAGCAGGCCGGTCGTGGCGTCGCCGGCGGTGACGGCCAGGAACCAGACGCCCATCATCCGGGAGGCGTACTTCGCGGGCGCCATCTTCGTGGTGACCGACAGGCCGACCGGGGAGAGCAGCAGCTCGCCGACGGTCTGCACGAAGTAGATCGCCACCAGCCACATCGCGGCCGCCTTGTGACCGCCCTCGGCGATCGACAGCGGGGCCAGGAAGAGGAAGAAGGACGCGCCGATCAGGATCAGGCCCAGGGCGAACTTCGTCGCCGTGCCAGGCTCCTTGCCGCGCCGGGCCAGTGCGAGCCACAGGGCGGCGAAGACCGGCGCGCAGGCCATGATCATGACCGGGTTGACGGACTGGTACCAGGAGACCGGGAAGTGCCAGCCGAGAATGCTGTTCTCGGCCCGGCCGTCGGCGAAGATCGACAGCGTCGAACCGCCCTGGTCGTAGATCATCCAGAACACGGCCGCGGCGACGAAGAACCAGATGTACGCCGACATCCGGGACTGCTCCGTGCGGTCCAGTTCCTTGTCCCGCTTGATGCGCGCCAGCACCATGACCGGGATGACCAGGCCGGCGACGATGATCGGGACCATCACCCAGTTCAGGGTGTAGGCGCCGGAGATGCCGACGACGGTGTAGAAGACGACGGCGACGGCCGCCCACAAGGCCGCCTTGCGGAGCGTGGCGGCCTTCTCCGCGGCCGACAGCGGCGTCGGCACCACGGTCGAGCGCGGACTCAGATGCCGGGTGCCGAGCAGGAACTGGGCCAGACCCAGCGCCATGCCGAGCGCGGCGAGCGCAAAGCCCAGGTGCCAGTTGACCTTCTGGCCGACGGTGCCGATGACCAGCGGCGCGGCGAAGGCCCCCAGGTTGATGCCGATGTAGAAGAGCGTGAAGCCGCCGTCGCGGCGCGGGTCCTCCGGACCGTCGTAGAGGTGGCCGACCATCGTCGAGATGTTGGCCTTCAGCAGGCCGGAACCGATCGCAACCAGGCCGAGACCGGCGTAGAAGGTGCCTGCGCTCGGCAGCGCCAGGGTGAGGTGGCCGAGCATGATCACCGCGCCGGCGACGGCGACCGTCCTGCGCGGGCCGAGGACGCGGTCCGCGAACCAGCCGCCGGGCAGGGCGAGCAGATACACGAGGGAGAGGTACACCGAGTAGATCGCGGTCGCCGTGGCCGCGTCGAGGTGCAGCCCGGCAGGGGCCACCAGGTAGAGCGGGAGCAGGGCCCTCATGCCGTAGTAGGAGAAACGCTCCCACATCTCGGTCATGAAGAGAGTGGCCAGTCCGCGGGGGTGGCCGAAGAAGGTCTGCCCGGTGCCGGGGGTGCCCGGCTGGATCGAGTCCTTCGTCAGGCTGGACGCCATGGTCGTTCCTTGCTGGTCGGGACGCGCGTGGAGCACTGCGCGCCCGGTGGGGCGGCCGGCCCCGGCGGATCGGGCCGTCCACCCCCACGCCCACGGGGTGTCCGCCCCGGATCGCGGGACGACGGACGGCGACCACCGGGTTCCACGCCCCGCACGCGGCGATGCGTCCGGAGCCCGGCCAGAGGTCATTCCTTCGAGGCCGGCGCGGGCCGACCCGCACACAAAAGGAGACCTCCAGCGTCGAATACGCGCCAAAGGTCCCCGGTCAACACAGGCGTTCTCAGGTCACCATACGGCAGGACAGTGCCGGATATGGAAGGACTTGAGACATGAATCACAGGCGTCGGCGGAACCGGGGGCACACATCCGAAGGTCTCCCCCCATCGCATCTTCCGGCCATGGGTGCGTACCGCTGTGACCCAAGGTAAGAATCCCGGGCGCCGATCACACCCCAGCACGGTGTGCGGGCGGACTACCATCACCCCATGACCCGTGTACTGCTCGCCGAGGACGACGCGTCCATCTCGGAGCCGCTGGCCCGTGCCCTGCGCCGGGAGGGTTACGAGGTGGAGGTGCGCGAGGACGGCCCCACCGCGCTCGACGCCGGAGTGCAGGGCGGCGTCGATCTGGTCGTGCTGGACCTGGGCCTGCCCGGCATGGACGGCTTGGAGGTCGCCCGCCGGCTGCGCGCCGAGGGCCACGCCGTACCCATCCTCATCCTGACCGCGCGCGCCGACGAGGTGGACACCGTCGTCGGCCTGGACGCGGGCGCCGACGACTACGTCACCAAGCCCTTCCGGCTCGCCGAACTCCTCGCCCGCGTCCGGGCCTTGCTGCGACGCGGCGCCGCCGAGCCGCAGCAGCCGCCGGCCACGCACGGCGTGCGGATCGACGTCGAGTCGCACCGCGCATGGATGGGCGAGGAGGAACTCCAGCTCACCGCAAAGGAGTTCGACCTGCTGCGGGTCCTGGTCCGGGACGCCGGCCGGGTCGTCACCCGCGACCAGTTGATGCGCGAGGTCTGGGACACGACGTGGTGGTCGTCGACCAAGACGCTCGACATGCACATCTCCTGGCTGCGCAAGAAGCTCGGCGACGACGCCGCGAACCCCCGGTACATCGCGACCGTGCGCGGCGTCGGCTTCCGCTTCGAGAAGAGTTGAGCCCCTTCGGGGATCCACCGGGTAAGAGGACATGCGCCGCCGACTGATCCAGTCCACGCTCGCCGTGGTGCTCGTGGTGATCGCCGTCTTCGGTGTGTCCCTCGTCATCGTCGAGAGCCGGACGATCAGCAACAGCGCCCAGGAGCGGGTGGACTCCGAGGCGCTGCGGCTGGCCAGCATCGTGGACAGCCGCATCCTCGGCGCGGAGGACGTCACCGCCGACATACTGCGCAACCAAATCGGCAAGGACCAGTACGCGATCATCCGGATGCCCGGCCGGCCGCCGATCACGGTCGGCATCAGGCCGCAGGGCGACGTCATCCGGGCCAGCGCCGACGGCGAGGAGGGCGAGCGGGTCACCGTCCAGGAGCCGCGCTCCTCGGTGACCCGGGAGGTGGGCCGGACGCTGCTGATCATCGGGGCGGTGGCGTTGCTCGCGGTGATCGCCGCGGTGCTGCTCGCGGTGCGCCAGGCGAACCGTCTCGCCTCCCCGCTGACCGACCTCGCGGAGACCGCGGAACGGCTCGGCTCCGGCGACCCGCGCCCCCGGCACAAGCGGTACGGGGTGCCCGAGCTGGACCGGGTCGCCGATGTGCTGGACTCCTCCGCCGAGCGCATCGCCCGGATGCTCACCGCCGAGCGGCGGCTGGCCGCCGACGCCTCCCACCAGCTGCGTACGCCGCTGACCGCGCTGTCGATGCGGCTGGAGGAGATCACCCTCACCGACGACCCGGACACGGTGAAGGACGAGGCGAACGTGGCGCTCACCCAGGTCGAACGGCTGACGGACGTCGTGGAGCGGCTGCTGACGAACTCCCGCGACCCGCGCACCGGCTCAGCGGTCACCTTCGATCTCGACGAGGTCATCCAGCAGCAGCTCGCCGAGTGGCGCCCCGCCTACCGCAACGTGGGCCGGGCCATCGTCAGCTCGGGCAAGCGGCATCTGCGGGCGGTGGGCACGCCGGGCGCGGTGGCCCAGGTGCTGGCGGCGCTGATCGAGAACTCGCTGATGCACGGCGGCGGCACGGTCGCGCTGCGCACCCGTGTCACCGGCAACCAGGCCGTGGTCGAGGTCACCGACGAGGGGCCCGGGGTGCCGGCCGACCTCGGCGCCCGGATCTTCGAGCGGGCGATCAGCGGGCGGAACTCCACGGGGATCGGCCTGGCCGTGGCCCGCGACCTCGCGGAGGCGGACGGTGGACGGCTGGAACTCCTCCAGGCCCAGCCGCCGGTGTTTGGCCTGTTCCTGTCGCGTACGCCGCCGCTGAAGAAGCCGGACGGGGAGCAGCCGACGGTCCGGTGACGCTTCGCTCCGCTGGGTTCAGCCGGTTCGGGTTGTCTTTCGGCTGCGGCTGCGGCTGCGTCGTGGCTGGTCGCGCAGTTCCCCGCGGAGTCGCTCCGCTGGGTGGGGCGTGACCGGGTCGGTGGTCGTGTGCGGGCCTGTTGTGGCTGGTCGCGCAGTTCCCCGCGCTCCTTGGGACGCTCGGCTGGAGAGCAAGCAGTCGACAGTGCGGTGACGCTCCGCTGAGAGGGGAGGGTTGGGCAGGGCAAGGCAGGGTTCGGCTGTGTTTCGGCTGCGGCTGGGTGGTGGCTGGTCGCGCAGTTCCCCGCGCCCCTTGGGCGCTGGTTTGGGGCGCTGTCGGTCCCGCTGCCTAGGAGATGCGCTGGCGTTGGCGGGATTTCGTGGTTTCCGTGGTTTCCGTGGCCAGGTTCGGACCCGTGCCGACCACCGTCTCCCGGGCCGGCAGGGTCCGGAACACCCAGGTGCGGTACGACCAGAAGCGGAACAGGGTCGCGACGGCGATGCCGAAGAACTTGAAGGCGTTGCTCTGCAGTGGGCTGTCCCAGCCGAACCCGTACGTCGCCGCGTACAGGACGCCGTTCTCGATCACCAGGCCGACCACGCTGAACAGCAGGAACAGGGTCAGTTCCCGGGTGCGGCCGCCCTTGTCGCGGTCCCGGTACGCGAAGTAGCGGAAGCCGATGTAGTTGAAGACGATCGCGACGACGGTGGCGATGATGCTGGCCCGGACGACCGGCAGCGCGGTCACATGCCGTACCAGGTTGAATACGCCCAGATTGACGAGAAGTCCCGCGCCGCCCACGGCGCCGAACTTGGCGACCTCGTGCACAAGCCTTCGCAGCCCCGAGGAACCGGGTTCCATGGTCGTGCAGGCTCCTGTCCGTAGGTTGCGTCGACCCAGCCATGCTAACCAGCGGCTCCCGCTCCCGCCTCCGCATCCGGCCACGGGTCGGCAAGAGAGGGAGAAAAGAGGGGAAAGAAGGGGGGAAAGGAGGGGGGAAACAAGGGGGAGAGGACGGCGAAAGGGGAGCGGAATCCGGCCGTCGTGGCGCGGCCGATACCCTAGGGGCGTGACGTTCCCGGTAGTCGGCATGATCGGCGGGGGGCAGCTCGCTCGTATGACACACGAGGCGGGCATCCCGTTGGGCATCAGGTTCAAGCTCCTCAGTGACACCCCACAGGACTCTGCGGCGCAGGTCGTCAGCGATGTCGTCATCGGCGACTATCGCGACCTGGACACGCTGCGCGCGTTCGCGCGGGGCTGCGACGTGATCACCTTCGATCACGAGCACGTACCCACCGAACATCTGCGGGCGCTGGAGGCGGACGGCATCCCCGTCCGCCCCGGCCCCGACGCGCTGGTGCACGCCCAGGACAAGGGGGTGATGCGGGCGAAACTCGACGCCATCGGCGTCCCGAGCCCACGGCACCGGATCGTGGCCGACCAGGTGGACGTGGTCCGCTTCGCGGCCGAGGGCGACGGGTTCCCGGTGGTCCTGAAGACCGTGCGCGGCGGCTACGACGGCAAGGGCGTGTGGGTAGTGGAGACCGCTGAGGAGGCCGCCGACCCGTTCCGCGCCGGCGTCCCCGTACTCGCCGAGGAGAAGGTGGACTACGTCCGCGAGCTGGCCGCCAATGTCGTGCGCTCCCCGCACGGCCAGGCCGTCGCCTACCCGGTGGTGGAGTCCCGGCAGGTCGGCGGGGTCTGCGACACGGTGATCGCCCCGGCCCCCGGCCTGGAGGAGTCGCTCGCGCTGCGGGCCGAGGAGCTGGCGCTGCGCATAGCCAAGGAACTCGGCGTCGTCGGCCACCTCGCCGTCGAACTGTTCCAGACCCGCGACGGCCGCATCCTCGTCAACGAACTGGCGATGCGCCCGCACAACTCCGGCCACTGGAGCCAGGACGGCGCGATCACGTCGCAGTTCGCCAACCACGTCCGCGCGGTCCTCGACCTCCCGCTGGGCGACCCGCGCCCGCGCGCGCCGTGGACCGTCATGGTCAATGTGCTCGGCGGCGACTACCCCGACATGTACTCGGCGTATCTGCACTGCATGGCCCGCGACCCCCAGCTCAAGATCCATATGTATGGCAAGGACGTGAAGCCCGGCCGCAAGGTGGGGCACGTGAACACCTACGGCGACGACCTGGACGACGTGCTGGAGCGCGCCCGTCACGCAGCCGGCTACCTGAGAGGCACCATCACCGAATGAGCCCCGTTGTTGGCATCGTCATGGGGTCGGACTCCGACTGGCCCGTCATGGAGGCCGCCGCCAAGGCCCTCGACGAGTTCGAGATCGACTACGAGGTCGACGTCGTCTCCGCGCACCGTATGCCGCGCGAGATGATCGCGTACGGCGAGCGGGCGGTGGAGCGCGGGCTGAAGGTGATCATCGCGGGCGCGGGCGGCGCCGCCCATCTGCCCGGCATGCTCGCCTCGGTCACCCCGCTGCCGGTGGTCGGCGTCCCGGTCCCGCTGAAGTACCTCGACGGCATGGACAGCCTGCTGTCGATCGTGCAGATGCCGGCCGGCGTCCCGGTGGCGACCGTCTCCGTCGGCGGCGCCCGCAACGCCGGTCTGCTCGCGGCCCGTATCCTCGCCGCGCACGACGACGAACTCCTCGCCCGCATGCGGGACTTCCAGCAGGAGCTGAACGACCAGGCGACCGAGAAGGGCAAACGGCTGCGCGCCAAGGCCGAAGGGTCGAACGGCTTCGGCTTCGGGAAGTAACGGGTATGACCTCACTGGACGAAGCCAGGGCGCTGCTGCGCGAGTTCCCCGTCGTCGACGGCCACAACGACCTGCCGTGGGCGCTGCGCGAGCAGGTCCGTTACGACCTTGCCGCCCGTGACCTCGCCGGCCACCAGAACGCCCATCTGCACACCGACCTGCCGCGGCTGCGCAAGGGCGGGGTCGGCGCGCAGTACTGGTCGGTGTACGTCCGCTCGGACCTGCCCGACGCGGTCCCGGCCACCCTCGAACAGATCGACTGCGTACGGCAGTTGCTGGCCCGCTATCCGAAGGACCTGGCGCCCGCGCTGACCGCCGCCGACATGGCGGCGGCCCGCGCGGACGGCCGTATCGCCTCGCTCATGGGCGCGGAGGGCGGCCACTCCATCGCCTGCTCGCTGGGCACCCTGCGCGGCCTGTACGGCCTGGGCGTGCGCTATCTGACGCTCACCCACAACGACAATGTGCCGTGGGCGGACTCGGCGACGGACGAGCCGGACGTCGGCGGCCTGTCGGCCTTCGGCCGTGAGGTCGTGCGGGAGATGAACCGGCTGGGCATGCTCGTCGACCTGTCCCATGTGGCGGCGACGACGATGCGGGACGCGCTGGACGCGACGTCCGCGCCGGTGATCTTCTCGCACTCCTCGTCCCGTGCCGTGTGCGACCACCCGCGCAACATCCCGGACGATGTCCTCGAACGGCTGCCCGCGAACGGTGGCATGGCGATGGTGACGTTCGTCCCGAAGTTCGTGCTCCAGGCCGCCGTGGACTGGACGGCCGCGGCCGACGAGAACATGCACGCGCACGGCTTCCACCACCTCGACACGACGGAGGAGGCGATGAAGGTCCACCGGACCTTCGAGGAGGCGCACCCGCGTCCCGTCGCCACGGTGGCCACCGTCGCCGACCACCTGGACCATATGCGCGAGGTCGCGGGCGTCGACCACCTCGGCATCGGCGGCGACTACGACGGCACGGCCTTCACCCCGGATGGCCTGAACGACGTCTCCGGCTACCCGAACCTGATCGCCGAACTGCTCGACCGCGGTTGGTCCAAGGCCGACCTGGCCAAGCTGACCTGGCAGAACGCGGTACGGGTGCTGGGCGCGGCCGAGGACGTGGCCCGCTCGCTCCAGGCGACGCGCGCTCCGTCCAACGCCACGATCGAGTCGCTGGACGGCTGACCGCCCGGGGCGGGGCGGCCGTGGTGGCCGTCCGCCCCGCCCACATACATGACGGACCGGTCCCGTACATGACCGACCGGTCCCGGTCAGCGGGCGCACAGGCGGAACAGGTGGCCGGCCAGGGAGGCGTGCTATGCGCCCGGTTCGTCGGCCGCGCCCCGGCCCGGTGGGGCAGAATGCACCAGGACGCCGGTTCGGCCGACTGAGCCTCGGCCGAACCGGCGTCGTACGTCTGAGTTGCCGGGCGATGCCGTTACGCGGTGGTGCCGTTACGCGGTCGGGCGGCCCATCGCGCGGTACGTCCAGCCGGCCCGGCGCCACAGCCCGGGGTCCAGGGCGTTACGGCCGTCGAGGATCACCTTCGCCGCCGCGACCTCGCCCAGCTCGGCCGGGTCCAGTTCGCGGAACTCCCGCCACTCCGTGAGGTGCAGGACGATGTCCGCGCCCCGCACGGCCGCCGACGCCGAGTCCGCGTATCCGAGCGTCGGGAAGACCCGGCGGGCGTTGTCCATGCCCTTCGGGTCGTACACCGTCACCTGACCGCCCTGGAGATGGATCTGGCCCGCCACATTGAGCGCGGGCGAGTCCCGGACGTCGTCCGAGTCGGGCTTGAAGGCCGCGCCGAGCACCGCGACCCGCTTGCCCAGGAAGGAGCCACCGCCCAGCGCCTCCCGGGCCATCTCGACCATCTGGCCGCGGCGGCGCATGTTGATGGAGTCGATCTCGCGCAGGAAGGTCAGCGCCTGGTCGGCGCCCAGCTCGCCGGCCCGCGCCATGAACGCCCGGATGTCCTTGGGCAGACAGCCACCGCCGAAGCCGATCCCGGCGCGCAGGAACTTCTTCCCGATCCGGTCGTCGTAGCCGATGGCCTCGGCGAGCCGGACCACATCGCCGCCGGCGGCCTCGCACAGCTCCGCCATCGCGTTGATGAACGAGATCTTGGTGGCCAGGAAGGAGTTCGCCGAGGTCTTCACCAGCTCGGCGGTCGGGAAGTCGGTCACCACGAACGGGGTGCCCTCACCGACCGGCGTCGCGTACACCTCGCGCAGCAGCTTCTCCGCCCGCTCGCTGCGCACGCCCACCACGATCCGGTCCGGGTGCAGGGTGTCCTCGACGGCGAAGCCCTCCCGCAGGAACTCCGGGTTCCAGGCCAGCTCGGCGTCGGCCCCGGCGGGCGCGTGCGCGGCCAGATAGGCGGCCAGGCGGTCCGCGGTACCGACGGGCACGGTGGACTTGCCGACGACGAGGGCGGGACCGGTGAGATGGGGCGCGAGGGAGGCGACGGCCGCGTCGACGTACGACATGTCCGCCGCGTACTCGCCGTGCTTCTGCGGGGTGTTCACACAGACGAAGTGCACATCGCCGAAGTCCGCCACCTCGGCCCAGTCCAGGGTGAACCGCAGCCGCCCCGTGGCGCCCTCGATACCGGCCACGTGCCGCCGCAGCAACTCCCTGAGCCCCGGCTCGTACATCGGGACCTCGCCCCGCTGCAGCAGCTCGATCTTCTCGGGCACGACGTCGAGCCCCAGCACCTCGAAGCCCAGCTCGGCCATGGCCGCGGCGTGTGTGGCGCCGAGATAGCCGGTTCCGATCACGGTGATCTTCAGGCTCATGGGTGCTCCAGGGGGAAACGAATGCGATGCGAGGCCCGAGCATAGTCGGGGGCTGTGTGCGCCCTCCGGCGGGCAACTTTCCCACGGTCGCCCAGCTCACACAGGCGCCCGGCGGGCGGTCCCCTGAACACTGGGTTACTTAACGGTAATTAGCGTCATCGCCAGATGTGGTCCGGCGCGGGCTCCGACACGATCCGGGCAGCGGATCGGAGCGCAGGTACTCGTCGCGCATCTCCAGATGGGGTGCGGACCGGGTACAGCGCCCCAGCCGGTCCTCAAGAGTCGGCACCGCCACCCGAATTATCCGAGCGAGTGGGCCCGCCCTCGGCGGCTCGCGTTTGCCCGCCGGACTCCCATTCTGTTCGCAGCTCTCAGTCCTCGAAGCCCTCCGCCGCCCGCTTCTCCCGCAGTTCCGTGATCGCCTGTCGTCGCGCCAGCCGGTGGGTGCGGCGGATCTGGGCCTCCTGGTAGCGGCGCTTGTCCTTCTCCGTCTCCGGGATCACCGGCGGCACCCGGCGCGGCTTCCCGTCCGCGTCGACCGCCGCGAATACCAGGTACGCCGATCCGACCTGCGTGGGCGGCGTCGACTCGTTCCAGCGCTCGGCGAGGACCCGTACGCCGATCTCCATGGAGCTGCGCCCCGTCCAGTTGCATTGCGCCCGCACATGAACGAGATCGCCCACCCTGACCGGCGCCAGGAACACCATTTCGTCCATGGAAGCGGTGACGGCGGGCCCGCCCGAGTGCCGCCCCGCGACCGCCCCGGCCGCATCGTCGACGAGTTTCATGATCACGCCGCCGTGCACGGTCCCGAGCAGGTTCGTCTCGTTCGCCGTCATGATGTGCGACAGCGTCGTACGCGACGCCGATGTCGGCTTGCCGGGAAGGTCGTCCCCTGCCGACGAGGGGCCCTGATCAGTCATGTTCACCACCATAAGCGGACGGTCCCGGCGCCATGCTCCGACCCTGTCGGGGCCGCCCTGTGCGCCCTCGCCGCACGATGATGTGGCTGAGCGTGGTGCGAGACGCCGACAGGGACAGGGGCGCCGACAGAGGCAGGGGCAGGGACTTGCCCGAAATGTCTGCTTCTGCTGGGCGGGCCTGGTCTGTCATGGCCTCCACCTTATGCCGAGCCGATATCGGAAGAGTTTGTGTCAGATTGGCAACAGCGGCGCTCTTATTTTCCGACGGCCCTTGTAAGCCATACAGCCCTGCCCTGCACACTGGGGCGCATGAATGATTGGCCCGAGGGATGGTCCGACGACAACCGCGGCAGCCGCTACGGACGCGGCAGTGCTGGCGCGCAGCCGGAGGGCGCCCGCGTGATGCGCCAGGTCCGGCGCGGCCGGCCGGCCCCGCCCGGACAGGGCGGGTACGGCGGCCCCGGCCCGTCGGCGCCGCCGCACGGCCAGGTCCCGCAGCAGCCGACGTACTCCGACGGCCAGGGCTACGACGACTACGGTGACCCGCACGGGTACGACAGCGGCTACAACACCGGGCAGGTCTACGGCGGTCCGGGCGGCGGCGGTCCGGGCGGGCCGGCCGACGCGGCCTCCCGCAGGCCGCGGCCCGCGCCGAACTGGCGGCGCCGGATCAAGTGGACCGCGATCACCGTGGTCGGCGTGCTGGTCGTCACCACCGTGGCGACCTACTTCTGGGCCGACTCCAAGCTCAACCGGGACGTCGACCTCTCGACGGTCATCGACCGCCCGGAGTCGGGCCAGGGCACGAACTACCTGATCGTCGGCTCCGACAGCCGCAAGGGCATGTCGGACGAGGACAAGAAGAAGCTGCACACCGGCTCCGCCGAGGGGCAGCGCACCGACTCGATGATGATCCTGCACGTCGGCGACAACGGCGACACGCTGATCTCGCTGCCGCGTGACTCGGACGTGGAGATCCCGAGCTACAAGGGGTCGACGTCCGGCAAGGTCTACCAGAGCACCGGCCGGCACACGAAGCTCAACGCGGCCTACGCGGAGGACGGGCCGACCCTGCTGGTCCGCGCGGTCGAGTTCAACACCGGTCTGCACATCGACCACTACGTGGAGATAGGCTTCGCCGGCTTCGCGAACATCGTGGACGCGGTCGGCGGCGTCGACATCACCATCGACAAGGGCTTCAAGGACAAGTACTCGGGCGCGGACTTCAAGGCGGGCAAGCAGACGCTGAACGGCGAGCAGGCGCTGGCCTTCGTGCGCACCCGGCACGCCTTCGCCACCTCCGACCTCCAGCGCACCAAGAACCAGCAGAAGTTCCTGTCGGCGCTGGCCCACCAGGTGGCCACGCCGTCGACGGTCCTGAATCCCTTCAAGCTGTACCCGACGCTGGGCGCGGGCCTGGACTCGCTCTCCGTCGACAAGGACATGAGCCTGTGGAACCTGGCGTCCATGTTCTGGGCGATGAAGGGTGTCAGCGGCGGCGACGGCACCTCGATGAACATGCCGATCTCCGGATCCAACGGCGGCAACCTCGTCTGGGACAAGGCCAAGGTCAAGACCCTGGTGAACGAACTGAACAACGACGAGAAGGTCACGGTCACCGGCAACTAGGCGCTCCGCGTAGTCGCTCCGCGGGACGGGCCGTGAGGTGCGCCGTCGCGCCGTCGGCCGGGTGCGGTGACGTCGTGGCCGGTCGTGCAGTTCCCCGCGCCCCTTCGGGGGCGCTTCCGGACCGCGTGCTTGGGCGGGGGCGGTCCGTCGGGGCTGTGATGCGCGCCGTCGGTCGGCTGCGGCGGCGACGTGGCCGGGCGCGCGGTTCCTCGCCGTACCGTCCGCTCAGCCGAGGGCACCTCGCAGGGCGCCCTCGACCGGTCGGGTGCGGGTCAGGCCCGGGTGGCCGTCATCGCACGGCAGGTCTCCGCGCAGCGGCGACACGCCTCGGCGCAGCGCTGCATCTGGGCGTCGTCCGGCAGGGACATACACGCCTCCGCGCACATGTCGCACGCTTTCGCGCACATCCCGCACATCTCGGCGGACAGCGGCGAGCGCCGCATCATCATGTCCGCGCACATCCGGGTCATCTCCGAGCAGTCCATGAGCGTCCGCATGATCTGCATCTGGGCCTGGCCGCCCATCGACAGGCAGGAGCTCATCGTCTCCTCGCACACGCTGTGGCAGTTCATGCATGCCTGGATGCAGTCCTGCATCTGCTGGGTCATGGCGGGCACGGTTCCGGGCTGGGTCATGGCTCCTCCAGAGGGGGCGAGGGGGCCTCGGCGGGCCCCTGTGCTTCCGTCCTACTCTGGTCTGCTATATAACGCCATCGGAGGGATTGTCAGAGTTGTCCCATAAGGGTTGTTTGCCCGTGGTGTGCGGGTGGGCCTCGCCGTACCGGTGTCGTCGGATCCGCAGGGGGCCAAGCGGGTTCGGCGAAGTCCGTTGCGGTTCGACAGCGCCCTGAAGGGGCGCGGGGAACTGCGCGACCGGCCACGATGGTGCCGCAGCCGACCGACGGCATATCGCGGCACTTCCAGCGGAGCCCTCAGTCCGTGCCGGAGCAGACCACTTCGTCCCCCCGTACCGCCCCCGACTCGCCCTGTGCCGGTGGTTGCGCCTTGACCTTGCGTACGTCGTGGAAGTCCGCTCCGGCGATCACCTTGAGTACCGGTCCCTGCGCGGGCACCGCCCGTAGCTCGCTGCCGGGCAGCGCGAGCGCCACGGCTCTGGCCGATCGGTCCCAGCGCGGGTCGTAGACGATCACCGTCCGCCGTACGTCCCGCTCCGCCGAGGTCACCGGGTGCCCGGTGGTGGCGAAGCCGGTGGCGGCCAGGGCCGCGTCCACCCGCTTGGCGAGCCCCTCCGTACCGGTGCCGTTCTCCACCTGCACCCGGATCTCCTGCGGTGCCACGTCCACCGGCACGGACGGGGTCCGCGTCGGCCGCCGGTTCACGGTGAGCGGCTTGTCCTCGCGCAGGGACCGGAACAGCGTCTCCGACCGGGCCTGGTCCCATTTCAGCGTCGACCCGATGCCCTTGACCGGGAACGCCATCTGCCCGATCGGCACGGTCGTGAACTCGGAGGAGGAGGGGGAGAAGTTGCGCATCGCGCGGCCCAGGTCCAGCAGTTCGTCCGTGCCGAAGCCGGTGTCCGCCCGAACCGAGCCCAGCACCGCCCGCGTCACGTCCCGGAACCTCATTGGGTTCAGCAGCACCCCGGAGGAGGTCGCCTGCTCGATCAGCGCCGCCAGGAACCGCTGCTGACGCTGCATCCGGCCCAGGTCGCTGGCCCCGTCGACGTGCCGCGAGCGGACGTACTGCAACGCCTCACCGCCGCTCAGCGTGTGCGTGCCGGGTGTCAGGTCGAGGCCGGTGTACGAGTCCTTCAGGGGCGTCGCGGTGCAGATCCGGACCCCGCCGAGCACATCCACCGTCTTCATGAAGCTGGTGAAGTCGACCTCCAGATAGTGGTCGATCTTCACATGGGTCATGTGCTCCACCGTGCGCACGGTCAGCTGCGGCCCGCCCTCCGCGTAGGCCGCGTTGAGCTTGAGGGGGTGCGGGCCGTGGCGTGCCCCGGTGGTCTCGTCGACATGCTCGGGCACCTCGGCGTACGAGTCCCGCGGCAGGCTCACCACGGTGGCCCGCTCCCGGTCCTGCGAGATATGCACGATCATGATCGTGTCGGTGCAGTGGCACGGCGCGCCGCCCAGCCGGAACCGCCGCCGCTCCGCCTCGGAGATCTTGTCCCGGCCGTCGGTGCCGACCAGCAGGACGTTCATGCCGTGTCCGCCGCTCGGGCGGTTCTTCATGTCCCGGAACGGGTCCACCCGGGCGATGTCCGCGTCCAGGCTGCTGACCACCGCGTGTCCGATCCCGGCCGAGGCGAGCACCACCACGGACAGCGTTGTCACCGCACGCATGGCCCAGCGGGGCCGCTTCGGGCGCACGGGCCGCACCGTCCGCGCGGGCGGCCGCGGCGCACGGCGGGGCGGCTGCGGGCGGCGCTGCGGCCGGGCAGCGGACCGAGGCGGGCTGGGGGACAAGGGGACGACACCTCCGGACGACGGCCGTACGTGGGATCCGGAAGCACCGTAGGCCCATACGATCTCCAGCCCGCCTCAGCGGCCCGGCGGCGCGCACCCGTGTCCCCCGTTCGCGGTAACGTGAACCCCCTATGAACGCCAAGCCCGACGTGCGGCACCCCGCAGTTTCTGTGATCATGCCCGTCCTCGATGAGGAGCGGCATCTGCGCGGCGCCGTCCAAGCGATCCTCGCGCAGGAGTACGCCGGCGAGATGGAGGTCGTGATCGCCCTCGGTCCGTCCACGGACCGCACGGACGAGATCGCCGCCGAGCTGGTCCGCGACGACCCGCGCGTGCACACCGTCCCGAACCCGACCGGTCGCACGCCGGCCGCCCTCAACGCCGCGATCAAGGCGTCCCGCCACCCGATCGTGGTGCGCGTCGACGGGCACGGCATGCTCTCGCCGAACTACATCGCGACCGCCGTACGGCTCCTGGAGGAGACCGGCGCGCAGAACGTCGGCGGCATCATGCACGCCGAGGGCGAGAACGACTGGGAGCACGCCGTCGCCGCCGCGATGACCTCGAAGATCGGCGTCGGCAACGCCGCCTTCCACACCGGCGGCCAGGCCGGCCCTGCGGAGACCGTGTATCTGGGCGTCTTCCGCCGCGAGGCGCTGGAACAACAGGGCGGCTACAACGAGGAGTTCATCCGCGCCCAGGACTGGGAGCTGAACTTCCGCATCCGTGAGGCCGGCGGGCAGATCTGGTTCTCGCCGGAGCTGAAGGTGTCCTACCGCCCCCGCCCGTCGGTGCGCGCTCTGGCCAAGCAGTACAAGGACTACGGCCGTTGGCGGCATGTCGTCGCCCGCTACCACGAGGGCTCCATCAATCTGCGCTACCTGGCCCCGCCGACGGCGGTGTGTGCGATAGCGGCGGGCCTCGTGGTGGGCGCGGCCCTCACTCCGTGGGGCTTTGTGATCCCCGGCGGCTACCTGGCGGCGATCGCCGTCGGCTCGGTGCCTGCGGGCAAGGGCCTGCCTCCGACGGCCCGCCTGCGCATCCCCGTGGCCCTCGCCACCATGCATATGTCCTGGGGCTGGGGCTTCCTGACCAGCCCGCGCGCCCTGGCCCGGCGGGTCATCGCCTCCCGCCGCCCGGCGGTGCCGAACTCCCCCTGAACCGCCGGGACTTGGACCTATGTGTGCGGGCCCCTCCCGGCTTCCGGGAGGGGCCCGCACACATATGCAGGGGTGACCCGCGTCGGCGTGCTACCACCGATAGGGCCGGTACACGTCCATGCACTGGCCCTTGTCCGAGCCGTTGATGGCGTCGGAGTTGCTGGGCAGGTCCCCGGCCTTCGGCTTGGACTGCTTCGGGTACGTGGTGCCGTCGCGCCAGTCGGCGCCCACGACGACGGTGACCCCCGACACATCGGTCGACTGCTTCACCGAACTCGTGGGAATCCCCAGCGACTTGGCGACCGCCAGAGCATCGCCCGCCAGGTCC
Source organism: Streptomyces sp. NPDC004752 (assembly GCF_053601275.1). Classification (NCBI taxonomy): domain Bacteria; kingdom Bacillati; phylum Actinomycetota; class Actinomycetes; order Kitasatosporales; family Streptomycetaceae; genus Streptomyces; species Streptomyces sp. NPDC004752. The sequence goes on from NZ_JBSGBN010000035.1 coordinate 60,073, forward strand.
GCGCTCGGGTAGCGGACCACCGTCGCCTCCTCGGACAGCGACGCCGCCCGGTCCGCCGTCGCCTTCGTGTAGCCCTGCTGCACCAGCACCTGGCCGATCGCACTCGCCCGGCTGGGGACCGCGGCCTCGGTGGAGGTCCGAGTGGCGTTCTGCACCAGCACCCCGAGCCGGTCGGCGGTGACCGAGGGCGCCTTGGCCGCCTCGGCCGTGTCGGTCGGCTTCTTCTCCCCGTCCGCCTTGCCCTTGTCGTCGCCCTTGTTGTCGAACGGGACGTCGTCGCGGAGCATCTGCCACATCTTCTGGGCGTTGACGGAGTCCGGCACCACATGGTTGGCGTTCTGCGGGTCCGGGATGTTCGGCATCGTCGTCATGGTGATGCGGTCCGTCGGCACCGTCTTGAGCTGCATGCCCAGGTCGTACAGCTGCTTGACCGTGCCGATCTCCTCCGAGACCTTCAGGGACTTGGTGGCCGCCTCGGCGAGGCCCATCAGCCGGCCCGTGTCGGTGAACACGTTCTGCTGCTTCAGCGTGCGGATCATCGAGTTCATGTACATGTGCTGGGCCCTGGCCCGCAGCAGGTCGCTGCCCCAGGCATGCCGGGTGCGCAGCCACTGGAGCGCCTGCTCGCCCTTCACCTTCTTGGTGCCGGCCGTCAGCTTCAGGCCCGAGCCGCCGGGCACGCCGGGCAGCGGGCGGTCCCACACGTTCTGGTTCACACAGACCTCGACCCCGCCGATGGCGTCCGCCATCTTCACCACGCCGGCGAAGTCGATCGTCATCCAGTGGTCGATATAGACCCCGGTGAGGTTCTCCCAGGTGGCCAGCGTGCAGCCGGCCCCGCCGCGGGCCAGCGACTCATTGATGATCGTGTTGGTCGCCCGGTACGTCTCGCCGCTCTCCGGGTCCTTGCACTGCGGTATGTCGACCCGGGTGTCACGCGGAATGCTCACCACGGCCGCGCTCTTGCGGTCCGCGGAGAGGTGGATGAGCATCTGCACGTCGGCGAGCGGCGGGTTGCCCCGGTTGTCCTTGCTGCCGCCGAGCTTCACGTTCTCGTCGGAGTTACGGCTGTCGGAGCCGAGCAGCAGGATGTTCATCGGCGTCTGCCCGGCCGCGTTCGGCTCGGTCCTGCGCGCCTTGGAGTCGCCGCTGCTGCGCTGGCCCTTCCGGATGTTGCCGTTGAGGTGCTCGTAGTAGAGGTAGCCGGCGCCCGCTGTCCCGAGTATCAGCACCGCGAGTACTGTCGCCGACCAGCGCAGCGCCCGCCGTCCGCGGCCCTGCCTGCCACCGCTCGGGCCGCCCCCGCGCCGCCCGCCGCCGTGTCGGCCAGGTCCGTCGGACCCGTCCGGTCCCCGCGGTGTGAGCGACCTCGTGTCCTCGACCGCGGGAGCCTTCCCCCGTACACCGCTCTGCCCCAAATCCCTGCCCTCCCCACCCTGCGCCTTGCAACGGGCCCGTCCCGCGTCGGGTTAGACGCGTGACGGGCCCGTTGGGTTACCTACGAGGCGCACTTCACCTTGTCTGCCGTGGACTTGTCCACTTCCGGCGCCTTTGTCGGAGTGGTGAGGGATACGCCCGCGCCCTTGAAGTCCTTGCCCAGGGTCAGCGTTATCGCCGGCAGCCCCTGGGAGTTGATCACGCTCTCGCCCGGCTTCATCGCGGAACCGGACAACCCCATGATCGCGGCCAGCCTACGGGCCTGTGCCGCCTGGTCCGGCCCGTACTCCAGGGTGGTCTTGTCCAGCTCCGCGGGGGCGTTGCCCGCGTTCTCCGACTTGACCACACCCTCGTCGTTCTGCAGCCACTGCAGGGTCTCCTGCGCGCTGCCGGGCGGGGCACCACCGTTGAGGATCCGCACCCGGACCTCGGACGCGTCGGACTTGGTGCCCTTGAGGCGGGCGGCCTGCGCGTCCTTCTGCGCCTTCTGCTTCTTCTTCACCTCGGTGAAGGAGACGTCGTTCTTGATCGCGTCGAAGATCGCGGGCGCCTTGTTCTGGTCGACGACGACGGTCGCCTTGACCGTCTCCGCGGGGTTGTCCAGCACCGGCACTGTCATGAAGCTGATGTTCTTCGTCGGCACCTTCTTCAGCTCCAGCGCCACGTCCTTCAACGTGCTGACCTTGCCGATCCCGGTGTCCACGGTCAGCGCCTTGGTGGCGGCCTCGGCCAGCGACACCAGCTTGGTCGGGCTGGTCAGGGTGTCGCTGGAGGACATCTTGCGCATCAGCGACGCCAGGAACTGCTGCTGCACCTTGATCCGGTCCAGGTCGCCCTGGTTGCCCCAGGCGTGCCGGGTGCGCACGAACGCCAGCGCCTGCTCGCCCTCGATCTTGGACTCGCCCGCGGGCAGATTCAGATGCGACTTCTTGTCGTTCACCGCGTGGTCCAGACACACGTCGACCCCGCCGACGGCGGACGTCAGCGTCTTCACCGCGTTGAAGTCGGCCATCATGAAGTGGTCGACGGGGATGCCGGTGACCGACTCCACCGTGCGCATGGTGCAGCCCGGGTCACGGCCGTCCTGGCCCAGGCTGGTGTTGAAGCGGACGCCCTGCGTGCCCGGGATGACCTTCTCGGTGCCGTCCTTCTGTTTCGTCGGGCAGTCCGGGACGTCCACGATCAGGTCACGCGGGATGCTGAGGGCGGTGGCGTTCGTCCGGTCCTTCGACACATGCAGCAGGACGTTGGTGTCGGCGTGCCCGACGCTGCCGTTGTCGCCGTAGCCCTCGTTGCCCTTGCCGGTGCGCTTGTCGGTGCCGATGACCAGGATGCTGAACGCCTCGTCCTTGCTGAAGCCCTGCTTGCCCGCGCTGCCCACGTCCGTCGTGGTGACGTTGCCCTCAAGGTGCTTGAGGTAGAGGTAGGCGGCGGCACCGGTGGCGACCAGGACGAACGCCATGGTGCCGCCGGTCCACATCAGGGTCTTCTTCGCCTTCGACTTGTTCTTGGCCGGGCGGCGATTGCGCCGGCCGGTCGGCGGCTCGGGCTCCGCCCGTCGCCTGCGCTGCGGCGGAACCTCCCGGCCCGGTGCCCGGTTTGCCTCCCGACCCGTCTCCCGGCCCGATGCTCGACCCGTCTCCCGGCCCGGTGTTCTGTCCTGCTGCCGCCCCGGCCTCGCCTTCCCGTCCCCGGCCGTACGGCCGGAATCCCGGGAACGCGATCTGCGTGGTCCAGGCACCGACGACTGCGGTGCGGAAGGAGTCAGTCGCAGTTCGTATTCGCCGGTGTTCGGATTGAGCACCCACTGGTCTGCGGGATCGATGTTGTCCGCCCGCCCACGGCCTTGCGCGTCCACGGTTGTCCGAATCCTCCGTCGGGGCCACGCGGCGCCTACCCCCTCAAGGCGCTCGGATCTCGGTTCAAACAGTGCACGGCCCCAGGACGGACCTCGTGGCATGGTGCACCAGACCGCTCACACTATCCGCCAAGTTCAGCGCCGAGCGACGACGGTGACAAATTCCACCTCCCTACAACCGGGCAATCCACCTCATATTTCTGGACAGAAGTCGGTTGGTTTGCCGCGCGCTTTACCCGCAGGGGTCCTCGGCGGCGGTGTTCCCGGGGAACGTCGGTGCCGGGGAAGGGGCGTTCCTCCCCTCGGGATTGCCACTTTTTGTCACCGATTCCGATGGAATCCGCCGGGTGACCGTCACCGGCGCATCGGACCGCAACTGCGCGAACAGCTTTTCGGCCGCGGGCTCCACGAGTTGGTCGCGATCGGCGTCGGAGGGGTACGCCTCCCGCGGAACGGTCAGAAACTGCACATGTTCGGTGGGGATGTTCCGCACTCCGCGCACCAGTTGGTACAAACCGCGCAAACTCGCCAGTCCGGGGTCGGTGGTGAGCGCCGAAGTGGCCGAGTCCAGCAGCGGATACAGCTTCACCGGGTTCAGCAGGACGTCGTTGCTCCGCATCTTGTCGACGAGCGCGCCCAAGAACCGCTGCTGCCGCTCCATGCGCTCGGTGTCGCTGCCGTCGCCCAGCGACTTGCGGGCCCGCACATAGCCCAGCGCCTGCTCGCCGTCGAGCGTGACCCGGCCCGCGGGCAGCTTCAGCCCGGCGGCCTTGTCGTCGACGGGCTTCCGCAGACACACCTCCACCCCGTCGACGGCGTCCACCATCTCCTTGAACCCGCTGAAGTCGACCACGGCGAAGTGGTCGATCCGGAGGTCGGTCAGCTTCTCGACGGTCCGCACCGCACAGGCCGAACCGCCCGTCTCGAAGGCGGAGTTGAGCATCGCGAAGGCCGGTCGGCTGCGCCCGCCGTCCGGGCGCAGACAACTCGGCACGTCGACCATCAGGTCCCGGGGGAGGGACACGGCGGTGGCGCTGTGCCGGTCGGCGCCCAGGTGCAGCAGGATCGCGGTGTCGGACCGCTCGGTCCCGGTGTCCCGCCCGTACGCCCCGTTGTCGTCCCCCGAGCGGGTGTCGGACCCGATGAGCAGGATGTTCTGTGCGCCGCGCACCAGCGCCGTGGGCCGCTCGCGCTCATAGCGGGCCAGTTCGGCGGCGGCCGCCTCGTCCGCCGTGATGTTGCCGTCGAGCCTCGTGTACGCGACCCAGCCGCCGCCCGCGCCCAGCAGGACCAGCGCCGCCAGCCCCAGGGCCGCCCCCTTCGTCCACCGCCGTCGGCGTCGGCGCACCAGCCCGCCTCCGGTGGCCGAGGCGCCCGTATCCGGACCGGGGCCGCCCCCGGGGGGTGTATCCGCGGTGTCGGTCACGTACGGTCCACCCCCTCGTGGCGTACGAGCGTGTCGTCCTGCTCCTACGACGATGGCCCCGACGGTGACGCGGAGGGGTTCCGGAGGCGGCCCGTACTACTCCGATCGGGTGAAATATGGCGAGCTGTCGGGGGTGCGGGGGCGTCCCGGCGTGCCGAGGCGTGCGACCTGTGCGGGTGACTGGCGGTAACGGTGATGACGGGTCCGCGTCGGCCGGGTGACCAGCGGTAACAGGTCCGCGTCGGCCCGCGAGACCGCGCCCGTCCCGAGGGCGCCGTCCCTTCAGTGGCGCGCGGCGGTCACCCGTTCGGCCTCCATTCGCTTGGCCAGGGCGTCCTCGTCCAGCCGCGCCAGATGGCGGCAGAGCACCACGGACCCGCCGACGGCCAGCGGCGCGTACAGGCCCGCACTGAGCCCCTCCCAGGTGTCGTACGGCAGCCCGGACAGCAGCCGGGAGCCGGGCCCGGTCAGATCCAGTGCGGGCGCGTCGGCGCGGGCCCGCTCGACGACCTCGGCCCCCGTCATCTCCGCCCCGGCCACGATCAGCGCCGGCTCCTCCGGGTCCACCGGCGCGAAGGGCGCGAACCGGTCCCCCTGGCCCGGCACCTCCACGGCGTAGTCGAGGAACCCGTCCGGCGGCTGCGGGAAACGCCCGCCCAGCGGACGCAGCGCGAGCGCGACCCGCTCGCCGGGGCAGGCCCGTGCCGCCGCCAGCGTGTCCGGCCCGCTCACCACGACGTCGGCCGCGGCGGGATTCCCGGCCACGTCCGCGATCGCGCCCACCGACGAACACGCCAGCAGCCACACCGCGGTCTGCCAGTGCGCGGGCAGCAGCAGCGCGACCCGGTCCCCGGGGCCGGCGGCCAGGTCGCCCTGGAGCAGGTTCGCGGTCTTGGCCACCCAATTGGCGAAGGTGGCCACGGACAGTTCGACACGTTCGCCCGTGGCGTCGTCGTAGAAGGTCACCAGGGGGCGTCCGGGATCCGCGGCGAGCGCGGAACGCAGCAGGTCGGCAGGGGTGCGATCGGTGGCGTTCACCCGCGCAAGGGTACGCGGCGGCGCGCCCGCGCACCGGTCGCCGGGGCCACCGGTTCGGAGGAACGGCAGCCGACGGTCCGTCAGTTCACCGATGGACAGATATGTATGACTATGTTCAAGATCGGGGGCATGCGTGGATATCTCCCCTCCTCGATCGGGGCCTCCTCGGTCGGTCTCACCTGCGCGGCCGTACTCGCCCTCCCGTTGACCCCGCCCGCAGCCGCCGCACCCGCGAGACCGGCGTCGGCCGTGGACACGGCCGCGGCGACGGGCACGGCCGCGAACACGGCGACGGACACGGACACGGCCACGACCGCCGACCGGCCGGCCGGCGCCGCCGTGCCCGGCAGCACCCAGTCGCTGCCCCTCGTCCCCCTCACCCGTGAACGCGTCCTCGGCTCCGCCCCCGAGCAGGGCGTGCACCGCCGGGACGTACGCCACTTCTCGCTCGTCGGCGTGGTCTGGGACAACCCCGGCACCGAACTCCACGGTCAGGTCCAGGTCCGCACCCGCTCTGCCGCCACCGGCAAGTGGTCCGGCTGGCAGGACGTCGAGACGCACAACGCCAACCACGGGGCCGACCCGGACACCGCGGAGAGCGCCTCCGGCCGGGTGCACGGTGCCACGGCCCCGCTGTGGGTGGGTGACTCGGACGCCGTGGAGGTACGGGTCCGGGCCGACGCCGGACCGGCCACCGGCGACGGACGCACCGGTGACTCCTCGTCGCCCCTGCCCTCGGGGCTGCGGCTGGAACTGGTCGACCCCGGCGCGGAACTCCCGCCGCAGGGCTCGCCTGCTGACGCCTCCCGTACCAGTGTCGGCCTGGACGACGCCGAGGCCGGCGCCTCCGCCGCCAACACCGACCTCGTGCCCCTCGGCGCCGCCGAGATCCCGGCGCTGAGCAAGAAGGACACCGAGCGGGAAGCGCTCGCCCTGCGCGGCGCGGGGCGGGCCGGGACGGAACGCGCGGAGCCGCACGTCGGGCCGCGCCCGCGCATCGTCACGCGGCACGGCTGGGGCGCCGACGAGAACCTGCGCGAACGGGGCTTCGTCTACACCAAGTCCGTCAAGGCGGCGTTCGTGCACCACACCGCCTCGGGCAACAACTACACGTGCGCGCAGGCCCCGTCCGTCATCCGCAGTATCTACCGCTACCACGTCAAGAGCATGGGCTGGCGGGACATCGGCTACAACTTCCTCTTCGACAAGTGCGGAAACATCTACGAGGGCCGCGCCGGAGGTGTGACCAAGGCCGTCCTGGGCGCCCACACCCTCGGGTTCAACAGCGACAGCATGGGGATCGCGGTGATCGGCACGTTCAACTCCAGCAAGCCGCCCTCCGCCGCGGTGACCGCCATCGCCCAGCTGACGGCGTGGAAGCTCGGGCTCAACGGCGCCGATCCGAAGGGCAAGACATACCTGAAGTCCGGGGGTGGGAATCTGTACCCGAAGGGGAAGAACGTACGACTGAACGTGATCTCCGGCCATCGGGACGGATACGCCACAGACTGCCCGGGCAAGCACCTGTACGCCAAGCTGGGTTCGGTTCGTTCCACCGCGGCCCGCTACCAGGGGCGCTGAGGCCGGGGAGCGCGTTCACGCCATCGGGGACGGTCGGGGGAATCTGCACGCGGATATCTGGTGCCACCGCGCGGCCATCGGGGGCGTCATCGCACGGTCTGCATACACTGGCCGGCCGACAGGACAGTTCGGCCGGTCCCGGCAGGAAGCGGAGACGACAGGTGACAGAAGCGATCCTCCTGGTCGGCGGCAGAGGCACCCGGCTGCGTCCGCTCACGGTGCACACGCCCAAGCCCATGGTCCGGGCGGCCGGGGTTCCGTTCCTCACCCACCAACTGGCCCGCGCGAAAGCGGCCGGCGTGACACACATCGTCCTCGCCACGAGCTATCTGGCCGAGGTCTTCGAGCCGTACTTCGGCGACGGCACGGCGTTCGGCCTGCACATCGAGTACATCACCGAGGAGGAGCCGCTGGGCACGGGCGGCGCGATCCGCAATGTGGCCGCGCGCCTCCACTCGGGGCCCGACGACCCGGTGCTGGTCTTCAACGGGGACATCCTCACGGGCCTCGACATCAGGGCGCTGGTGGACACGCACGAGTCGACGGGCGCCGATGTCTCCCTGCACCTCACCCAGGTGACGGACCCGCGCGCCTACGGTCTGGTGCCGACCGACGACACGGGCCGCGTCCTCGCGTTCCTGGAGAAGCCGCAGACCCCCGAGGAGATCGTCACCGACCAGATCAACGCCGGGGCGTATGTCTTCCGGCGCTCGGTGATCGACACGATCCCGGCGGGCCGCCCGGTGTCGGTGGAACGCGAGACCTTCCCGGACCTGCTGTCGGCCGGGGCCCATCTGCAGGGGATGGTGGACTCGACGTACTGGCTCGACCTGGGCACCCCGGCCGCCTTCGTACGCGGCTCGGCCGACTTGGTGCTGGGCCGGGCCCCCTCGCCGGCTGTCCCCGGCCGCTGCGGCGACCGGCTCGTCCTGCCCACGGCCCGGGTCGCGCCGGACGCGAAGCTGACCGGCGGCACGGTGGTGGGCGAGGGCGCCTTCGTGGCCCGCGGCGCCCGGGTGTTCGGCAGCACGATCCTGCCCGGCGCGGTCATCGAACCGGGCGCCGTGATCACCGACTCCCTGATCGGCACCCGCGCCCGCGTCGGCGAACGCTCCGTCCTGACCGGCACCGTCATCGGCGACGGCGCGGTGATCGGCGCCGACAACGAACTCCGCGAGGGCGCCCGCGTATGGTGCGACGCCCGCATCCCGTCCGGCGCGGTCCGCTTCTCCTCGGACCAGTGACCCCGCCAACAGCAGTGCCCTGACACCCCGGCGCCCCTGAACAGGGGGAAGCACGGCGACTGAACAGGGGGAAGCACGGCGACGACAGGGACGCCGACAACAACGGGGAACGGGGGCATCAGCCGGCGCACAGCCCCAACAGCCTTCATCAGACACAACAGCCCCAACCGGCAGGCGGCAGCCGACACCGAGGAGCCCGGCGGCTCACGACCACCATCGCCCCAGCCGCCGAGCCGCCTCCGGAACCCAGCGCGGTCGAGGCCGCCTGCCCATGGCTCACTCCAGCCCTCGCGACGGCGGTCGGCGCAGCCGCGGTCCCTGCGTCCGCAGCCGCCGCGCCGAAGGTCGGTGTGGCAGTGGTCGGGGTGGCGGCAGTTCCCCTTGCCCAGCCCCAAGTTCCCAGTCGTCGTGGGCCCGGCGGCTCGTAGCCCGGTGCTCCCGGGCGGCCGCGGCACACAGACGCCCGCAGCACACAGGCCGCTGCGGCGCACGGGCGGTGGATCGGTGATGGGGCTACAGTCGGCCGATGTCCGTGCGAGGCATGCGCGGGGCCCGGCGCGCCGGTGTCCTTCCGCTCAGCAGGATGAGACGGGCGGCGCGGTGCCGCTGGCCCGCGTAGGGCTCCAGCAGCGACAGCATCACGGCGTCGTCCGCGTACCGGTCCCCGGCGAGCGCCCACCCCACGATCCCCGGCAGATGCAGATCCCCCACGGTCACCGCGTCCGGCGCCCCATGACTGCGCTGCACGGTCTCCGCCGACGTCCAGGGACCGATCCCCGGCACGACCTCCAACCGCGCCTGCGCGTCCGCCGGTTCCAGGCCGACCGCCTCCTCCAGCCGCGCGGCGACCCGCACGGCCCGCAGGATCGTCGATGCCCGCTTGTCGTCGACCCCGGCCCGGTGCCACTCCCAGGACGGGATCAGCGCCCACGTCCGCGGCGCGGGCATCACCCACATGCGCCCGCCCATGGGTCCCGGCGCCGGTTCCCCGTACTTCCGCACCAGCAGCCGCCACGCCCGGTACGCCTCACCGGTCGTGACCTTCTGCTCCAGGACCGACGGGATCAGCGACTCCAGCACCAGCCCGGTCCGGGTCAGTCTGAGCCCCGGCCGCCGGTGCCGGGCCATGGCCACCAGCCGGTGCCGCGGCGCGAACACGTCGGGGTCGTCCGCCGCGCCGAGCAGCTCCGGCAACCGCTCCAGCAGCCAGTCGGCCCCCGGACCCCACGCCTCCCCGCGGACCCCGTCGTCGTACGCCGACACCCGCAGCGTCCCGGGTCCGCCGGGCGTCCTGCTGGCCCGCCACACGGACCCGTCCGGCATGGTCAGGAACGTGGGATCCGCCGGCCCGCGCCTGAGCGGCCCGAGCACCAGACCGAGGTCGAGCGGCCCGTCCGGCGCCCAGGTCCGTACCCGCCCCGGCGCCAGTCCGGCCGGCCGCGGCACGCCCGCGGGCACGGCGACATGCCCACCGCGCACGGTCGTACGCGTGGGCCGCGGAGCGAAACGTCCTGCCACGGATGGGATCCCAGAGCTGCCGGAGTGGTCCTGTGAGTCTTACGAGACTGAGTCTTACGAGACAAGGCGGTTGTACGGCACGGTCAGCGCACTTCGATGAAGGCCGACACCTCGCGCTCCGGCCGCGTCCGGGGCCGCTCCGCCGGATGCCCGACCGCCACCGCGCCCATCGGATCCCAGTCCCCGGGGAGCCCGAGGACCTCGCGCACCACGTCCCGGCAGAACATCGTCGACGACACCCACGCCGATCCCAGCCGCTCTCCGGCCAGCGCGACGAGGAAGTTCTGCACGCCCGCGCCCGCGGCGACCACGAACATCTCCCGCTCGGCAGCGTCGCGCCGTGCGTCACCGTAGGTGTGCGAGCCGTCCATGACGAGGCACGGCACGACGAGACAGGGCGCGCCCCGCAGCACCTCCCCGCGGCGCACCCGCTTCGCGATCGACTCCTCGCTCTTGCCGTCCTGCCGCAGATCCGCGATCCAGGCGTCCCGCATGGCGTCGAGCAGCCGGGTCCGTGAGTCGGCCGACTCCAGCAGCACGAACCGCCACGGCGTCGTGTGGTGCGGGGCCGGCGCGGTCAGCGCGGCGGCCACCGCCCGCCGCACCGCCCCGGGATCCACGGGCTCGTCGGTGAAGGCCCGCACGGTACGCCGCAGGGCCACCGCCTCCCGCACGGCCTCGGAGGTGCCGAGCCGGAACATGTCATCGCGCGCGTCGCGCACCAGGGCCCGCGCGCCCTCCGTGTGCTCCCCGGCCACCAGATGGGACAGCCCGCGCAGCACGGCGACGGGCCGGCCGGCCGCCTTGCCCTTCACCAGGTCGCCCGCGGCGGCCAGTTCGTCCGCCGTGGCGACGACGGTGGCGCTGAGCGGGTTGCCGTACGCGTCCGTGCCGCCGCGCAGATCGTCCAGGACCCGCACGCCCGCGGCGCCGATCGCCACGTCCGTGAGCCCCGCACGCCAGGGCCGTCCGAACGTGTCGGTGACCACGACCCCGACGTCCACGCCGAGAGCGTCGCGCAGCCCGTCGCGGATCGCGCGCGCGGACGCGTCGGGGTCCTCGGGCAGCAACAGCACCGTCCCCGCCGGGGTGTTGGAGGCGTCGACCCCGGCAGCCGCCATGACCAGGCCCTGCCGGTTCTCGACGATCCGCAGCAGGCCGCGCCGGGCCACGACCCGTACCGTCTCCGCGTCGATCGCCGCCTCCCGGTCGGCCGCCTCGACGACCCGCCCCTCGGCCTTGGACACGATCTTGGAGGTGACGAGCAGTACGTCCCCGTCGCGCAGCCCCGGCTCGGCGGCGGCGATCAGCTTGCCGAGGTCGTCACCCTGCTGCACCTCGGGAATCCCGTCGAGGGCCCAGACCCGGAAGCCGGGCACCCCGCCCGCCGCCCCCGCGCGATCGTCCGTGTCGCCCCGCCGCGGGATCGTCTCGTCGCTCACGCTCCCCGCACCTCCTCCGCGAGCGCCAGCGCCGCACGCGCCATCTGCGCTGCCGCGTCCACGTCGGTCATCATCAGCGGCACGGCGCGGCAGCGGATGCCGGCGGTCTCGACCCGCTCGACCGCGTCCGCGTCGACCGTGTCGACGAGCCAGCCGTCGAGCAGGCCCGATCCGTAGTGCTCGGCGACCGCCGCGGCCGTGGACTCCACGCCCACCGCCGCGAGCACCTTGTCGGCCATGCCGCGCACGGGCGCGTTCCCGACGATGGGGGACAGGCCCACCACCGGCACCCCGGCGTCGGCGATCGCCTCCCGGATGCCGGGCACAGCGAGGATCGTGCCGACGGAGACGACCGGGTTGGACGGCGGGAAGAGGATCACGTCCGCCTCGGCGATCGCCTCCAGGACACCCGGCGCCGGCTTGGACTGCTCGGCGCCGACCGGCACGACCGCCTCGGCCGGGACGGAGGCGCGCAGCCGCACCCAGTACTCCTGGAAGTGGACGGCCCTGCGCTCGCCGTCGATCTCGACGGCCACATGCGTCTCGACGCGGTCGTCGGTCATCGGGATCAGCCGTACGCCCGGCTTCCAGCGGTCGCACAGCGCTTCGGTCACCGCGCTCAGCGAATAGCCGGCGCCCAGCATCTGCGTCCGCACGATGTGTGTGGCGAAGTCCCGGTCGCCGAGCCCGAACCACTCGGGGCCGATCCCGTACGCCGCGAGTTCCCCCTTGAGATGGAAGGTCTCGTCGGCCCGACCCCAGCCCTGTTCCTCGTTGATGCCGCCGCCGAGCGTGTACATCACCGTGTCGAGGTCCGGGCAGACCTTCAGCCCGAAGAGGTGGATGTCGTCGCCGGTGTTGCCGATGACCGTGACGTCCGCGTCCTGCGCGGCCTGTTTCAGGCCGCGCAGGAAACGGGCACCGCCGATGCCGCCTGCCAGAACCACAATGCGCATGGAAGCAGTGTGTCAGCCGGGTACGACAACGCGTCAGGCAGTCACCGGACGCGGCTCGGCGCGGGCCTCGCAGTGCGGGGCGGTGTGCATGGGCATCTCCGTGAGGCCCGGGTGGTAGACGTGCAGACTGACCGCGGGCTCCAGCGCGTCGTTGAGCACCTCGTGCACATAGCCCGGGGCGAACACCCGCTGCACACCCGGCGCCAGCACGCGCGTGCCCTGCTCCGTCCGCTCGGTCAGCGCGCCCTCCAGGACCGTCAGCACTCCCGAGGAGCGGCCGTGGTCGTGCCGCCCGCTGCCCTGCCCCGGCACCCATGACAGCAGCCACACCTCGTAGCCGGGGCCGGTGCGCAGCCGGTGGTACCAGCGGGCCGTCGCGTCGTACCGGACGAGGTGCTTCCACTGGGCGCGGTCGGCCGCGACGGCGCGGGCGAGGCCCACGAACTCGGCGACGGTGGCCGGGTGCTCGCGCGGGGGCTGGAGCAGGTGCGGGACTTCGAGGATGTCGCCGGCGATCTGGAGGTCGTTGTCGCTGTTCATCGGGGTGCTGTAGGTCCTCGGCAGGAAAGAGGGGGGCTTCGAGGGAGTCGAGGGTGGCTTCGGGGACGGCGAAGCGAACGGAAAGGGGGTACGGAAAGGAGAAGAGAAGGAGATGAGGGGATGGCCGGAGCGCGGGTGGCTCAACAGCCGGAACAGCAACAACAGCTCCAGCGAGCGCGGGCAGCACCGTGGGACCCGGCGGAGCGGGTCGGGGTGAGTGCCAAGTTCGCGAGCATGCCCCCAAGGACAGCGGTTCACACCCGCGCTGTCAACTTGGCGTCCGAAATGTGGCACATGCTTCACCTCATCCGGTTCATCTGTGCGGTGAAAGGTTTGCCCTTCGGGTGTCCGGGAGACATGGCGCACATCGGGAGCGCGGGTCTCGTCGGAACGCGGTCGAACTCCTGGGCGTCCTTCTCCGTACAGATGCCTGCGCGGGGTCGGCGGCCCTCCCGGGCCCTCTCTGCCTGTCAAGGTTTATGGCGATTTGAACACTTTCCGCATGGCCTTGGTTCCGCAGAGTGAATAACGGGCCCAATAGCAGATCTCGGCTTGACTCGCCCGGAGCAGCACACTTGTAATTTCACTCGTGTCGTTCAGCCGAAATCGGTAACGGCCACCACACGGGGACGTGAAAGACAGACGAGGGGCGCACATGACCGAGCTGGTGCAGCAACTGCTGGTCGACGACGCGGACGAGGAACTCGGCTGGCAGGAGCGCGCGCTGTGCGCCCAGACCGACCCCGAGTCCTTCTTCCCCGAGAAGGGCGGCTCGACCAGAGAGGCCAAGAAGGTCTGTCTTGCCTGCGAGGTCCGCTCCGAGTGCCTTGAATACGCCCTCGCCAACGACGAACGCTTCGGCATCTGGGGCGGCCTGTCCGAGCGGGAACGCCGCCGACTGAAGAAAGCGGCCGTCTGATTCGAACAGCACGGAACCTTCACGTACATACGTCACGAACGGCCCGCAGCAGGTGGGTTATCCACAGGCGGCGGGCCGTCGGCATGCCCAGCCGATAGTGTGGTCGCTCGTCCGAGACGCCCCGCCGCCCCCTCGGGGCACAGGCGTCCACCACAGTCCACCGAACCGGGGCCCGTACCTCGATGTCCGTGCACAGCCATACGGCAGCCCGTCAAGACGCCGCTGCCACAGCAGCGTTCGACCCTGCCCCCGCGGCGGCGTTCGACCCTGCCGCCTCGGCGGCGTTCGACCCAGCCCGCCCGCCCGAGTTTCCGCGTCACGTGGTGACCGCGGTGCTCGTCTCCCATGACGGCGCCCGCTGGCTGCCCGACGCGCTCGCCGGGCTGTTCGGCCAGGAGCGGCCCGTCCAGTACGCGCTGGCGGCCGACACAGGCAGCGCGGACCACTCCGCCCAGCTGGCCACCGACGCGTTGGGCGCCGACCGCGTCCTGCACCTCGCCCGCCGCTCCGGCTTCGGCCAGGCCGTCGAGGAGGCCAACCGCACCGCACCGGTCCTCACCCCGGACGACCTGTCCTACCTGAAGCGCCCCAGCGGCTGGGACCCCGTCACACGCACCTGGCGCGACGACGCCTACGACATGCCCGAACTGCCGCACGGGGAACCCGTCCAGTGGCTGTGGCTGCTGCACGACGACTGCGCCCCCGAGCCCGACGCCCTCGCCCAGCTGCTGCGCGTGGTCGACAACGAGATGGAGCTGGGCCGCGACGACGTGGCCGTCGTCGGCCCCAAGCTCCGCGGCTGGTACGACCGCCGCCAGCTCCTGGAGGTCGGCGTCAGTATCGCCAACTCCGGCCGCCGCTGGACCGGCCTGGACCGCCGCGAACAGGACCAGGGACAGCACGACCACGTGCAGCGTGTCCTGTCCGTCTCCACCGCCGGCATGCTGATCCGGCGTGACGTCTTCGAGGAACTCGGCGGTTTCGACCGCCGACTGCCCCTCATGCGTGACGACGTCGACCTGTGCTGGCGCGCCCAGGCCGCCGGCCACCGCGTCCTCATCGCCCCCGAGGCCGTCGTGCGGCACGCCGAGGCCGCCTCCCGTGAGCGCCGCACCGTCGACTGCGGGGGCCGCACCGCGGCCTCACCGCACAAGGTCGACAAGGCGGGCGCCGTCTACACCCTCCTGGTCAACGCCCGTACGGCGGTGCTGCCCTGGATCCTGCTGCGCCTCCTGCTCGGCACCCTCCTGCGAACCGTCGCCTATCTCGTCGGCAAGGTCCCCGGCCAGGCCGTCGACGAGGTCCGCGGTCTGCTGGGCGTGCTGCTGCGGCCCGAGCGGATCGTCGCGGGCCGCCGCAGCCGCGGCCGCCCCCGGATCGACAAGGGCGAGCTGCGCCCGCTGTTCCCGCCGCCCGGCGCGACCGTGCGGGCCACCGTGGAACAGGTCGCGGGCAACGTCTTCGGCGCCTCCGACCCCGAGGTCTCCTCGGCCGGACGGCACGGCGGAGTGGTGGAGTCCGGTCCCGGCGGCGACGACGCGGACTTCCTGGAGATCGAGCAGTTCGCCCGCCTCAAGCGCATCGCCCGCAAGCCCGGCCCGGTGCTCTTCCTGGTCCTGCTGCTCGTCTCGCTGGCCGCCTGCCGCTCCCTGCTCGGCGGCGGCGCGCTGGCCGGCGGCGCCCTGCTGCCCGCGCCGGCCGACTCCGGCGAGCTGTGGTCGCGCTACCTGGACGCCTGGCACCCGGTCGGCGCCGGCGGCACCCCGTCCGCGCCGCCCTACCTCGCGATCGTGGCGCTGCTCGCCTCCCTGCTGTTCGGCTCTACCAGCCTCGCGGTCACGGTCCTGCTCGTCTGCTCGGCACCGCTGGCCGGCTTCACCGCGTACTTCGCCTCCCGCCCCCTGGTCACCTCGCGCCTCCTGCGCGCGTGGGCGGCTGTCGCCTACGCGTTCCTGCCCGCCACCACCGGCGCCCTCACGGGCGGCCGGATCGGCACCGCGGTGCTGGCCGTGCTGCTGCCGCTGATCGCGCGCACGGGCATCGCCGCGAGCGGCCTGGCACACGGCCCGGGCGCGCGCGGCAGCTGGCGCGCCACCTGGGCGTACACACTGCTGCTGACCGTGGCCACCGCCTTCACACCGATCGTGTGGCCCATCGCCCTGATCCTCGGCATCGGCGTGCTGGCCGTGCGCCGCACCGACCTCGTCGCCCACGGCCTGCGCTTCCTGGCCCAGTTGGGCGCCCCGCTGCTGATCCTCGCGCCCTGGTCGCTGACGCTGCTCCCGTTCGGCTTCTTCCAGGAGGCCGGACTGGAGTACGGCTCCTCGGCCGCCTCCGCGCTCGACCTGCTCGGCGCCAGCCCGGGCGGCCCCGGCACGGTGCACGGGCTGATGCTCATCGGCCTCGTCCTGGCCGCGCTGGCCGCCCTGCTGCGCGCCGAGCGCCGACTGGGCATCCACACGGCCTGGGCGGTGGCCCTGGTCGCGCTCTTCTTCGCGGCCCTGTCCAACAGTTCCACCTGGGCCGGGCCCGCCACCCTCGTCTACGGCATCGCGCTCCTGGCCGCCGCCGCGCTCGGCGCCGACGGCGCACGCGCACGCGTGGCCGAGCAGAGCTTCGGCTGGCGCCAGCCGGTCGCCGCACTGATCGCCTTCGCCGCCGCGGCCGGCCCACTGCTGGTCGCCGCCGGC
>NZ_JBSGBN010000036.1:0-75022 GCF_053601275.1 Streptomyces sp. NPDC004752
GTCGGCGTCCGGCCCGGCCGGGCGGTGGCCGGCCGCCTCCAGGGCGAGCGCGGCGGCTCGCACCAGATGGGTGCGCTCCCAGCCGCACGGGCGGTCGGCGGACCCGTCGGGGTTGGTCATCCGGCGCAGTTCGAGCAGGCCCTGCCAGGCGCTGTGCACCTCGCGCGCCCGCGCCGGACCGGACGGTGCGTCGGACTCCTGCGCGCCGCCGACGCGGGCCGCGAAGACCCCGCCGTCGGCGTCGGTGGTGGGTGCGGTCGCCGGTGCGGCGGGCTCGGCGGGGGCGGTGGCCCGTCGGGCGGGGCCTGCGGGCGGCGGGGCCGTCTCGCGCAGGCGGTGCCCCGCGGGGGTGAGGAAGTGGTCGTGCGGCGGGCGGGGGTGCCGGAAGGCGAGCCCCCGCTGCACCAGCGCGGCGAGCTGCGCCGGTGTGCCCCGCAGCCGCCCGGTGACCGGGTCGGCGGCGTCGATCACCCGCCGCTGCGCGGCGGTCGGCGGTCGGCTCACGGCCTGCTCCTCCCCGGTGGTCAGCCTTCCGCAGAGCCGGTGGTCGGCACTTCGTAGAGCCGGTGGTCGGCTCCTTCGCAGCCTACGACCCCGGTCCGACAGTGGGCGGCCCGCGGGCGCCGGGCCCGCATGGCTCCGGGTCAGGGCGTGGGCCGGAGGTTCCAGTCCGTGACGACCGGCCGGTCGTGCTCGGTGCCCAGTCGGCACAGCGTTCCGGTGGCGAGTTGGAACAGCGCGCCGTGTGTGGGGGGCAGTCCGAGCCGGCGGGCGGTGAGGACTCGGAGGAAGTGCCCGTGCGCGACCAGGAGTACGACGCCGTCGGTGTCGGTGAGCGCGGCGTCCACCTTGGCCAGGACCCGGTCGGCCCGCTCGCCGACCTGCTCCGGACTCTCCCCGGGGTGCTCCGGCGGGCCCGGCGCCACCCCGTCCGTGAACAGGAACCAGCCGGGCCGGGTGCGCTGGATCTCCGTGGTGGTGATCCCCTCGTAGCCCCCGTAGTCCCATTCGTGCAGGTCGGCGTCGACGCGGGCGTCGCCCACCCCGATCAGCCCGGCCGTCTCCCGGGCCCGTCGCAGGGGACTGACGAAGGCCGCGTCGATCCGGTGCGAGCGCACCAGCGGAACCAGCCGGCGCGCCTCGCCCCGGCCGTGCTCGGTCAGCGGCACGTCCGTCCAGCTGGTGTGCCGTCCGGACCGTGACCACTCGGTCTCACCGTGCCGGACGAGAACGAGGTCACCCACCTGTCCATCCTTTCCGCTCGTCTTCCGGCACCGTGGCACAGGACACCGGTGGCCCGCAGGCGGGACTGCGCCACACGGCCGTCGGGCCACACGGCCGTCGGGCCACACGGCCCTCGGGCCACACCCGGACCTGCGGGCGGCGCCCGCAGGTGGCGTCCGCGGGCGGTGTCTCGGCGGCTACTGCCGGTACCCGCCGAGGAACCGCCCGATCCGTCCGATCGCCGCCTCCAGGTCCTCCGCGTGCGGCAGGGTGAGGATCCGGAAGTGGTCCGGGGCCGGCCAGTTGAACCCGGTGCCCTGGACGACCTGGATCTTCTCGCGGAGCAGCAGGTCGAGGACGAACTTCTCGTCGTCGTGGATCCTGTGCACCTTGGGGTCGAGACGCGGGAACGCGTACAGCGCCCCCTTGGGCCGCACACAGGACACGCCCGGGATCTCGTTGAGCCGTTCCCAGGCCACGTCCCGCTGCTCGCGCAGCCGCCCGCCGGGCGCGGTCAGTTCGTGGATGGACTGGCGGCCGCCGAGGGCGGCCTGAATGGCGTACTGGGCGGGCGCGTTGGCGCACAGCCGCATGGAGGCCAGCATCGCCAGGCCCTCCAGGTAGTCCTTCGCGTGCTGTTTCGGGCCGGTCACCACCAGCCAGCCCGAGCGGAAGCCGGCCACCCGGTACGTCTTCGACAGCCCGCAGAAGGTGAGGACGACCAGGTCGGGCGCGAGCGCGGCGGTGGAGTGGTGGACGGCGTCGTCGTACAGGATCTGGTCGTAGATCTCGTCGGCGAAGACCATCAGGCCGTGGCGGCGGGCGAGGTCGAGGATGCCCTCAAGGATCTCCTTCGGATAGACGGCCCCGGTCGGGTTGTTGGGGTTGATGACGACCACGGCCTTGGTGCGGTCCGTGATCTTCGACGCCATGTCGGCCAGGTCCGGGTACCACTCCGCCTGCTCGTCGCACAGGTAGTGCACCGGCTTGCCGCCCGCCAGGGTGGTCACCGCCGTCCACAGCGGGAAGTCCGGTGCCGGTACGAGGATCTCGTCGCCGTCCTCCACCAGCGCCTGGACGGCCATCGACACCAGTTCGGAGACGCCGTTGCCGAGGAACACATCGTCGACGCCGACTGTGAGGCCCAGGTTCTGGTAGCGCTGGGCGACCGCCCGGCGGGCGGAGAGGATGCCGCGCGAGTCCGTGTAGCCGTGCGCCTGCGGCAGCATCCGGATCATGTCCTGGAGGATCTCCTCCGGTGCCTCGAAGCCGAACACCGCGGGATTGCCGGTGTTCAGGCGCAGCACGCTGTGACCCTTCTCCTCCAGGGCGTCGGCGTGCTCGATCACCGGACCGCGGATCTCGTAACAGACCTCGCTGAGCTTGTTCGACTGCCGGAACTCCATGCGCCGCTTCCCCTCAGATAACTGGTGTTGCTTGGTTTTACCAAGTATGAGCTTGGAAAGTCCAACAACATGTCTAGACTGCGTCGCATGTCACCTCGCCGAAGCTACGACCAGTACTGTTCCGCCGCCCGCGCGCTCGACCTCGTCGGCGACCGCTGGACCCTGCTGATCGTCCGGGAGCTGCTCGCCGGTCCGCGCCGCTACACGGACCTGCACGCGGACCTGCCGGGGGTGAGCACGGACGTACTCGCCTCACGGCTGAAGGACATGGAACGGGACGGGCTCACCACCCGCCGCAGGCTGCCCCCGCCCGGCGCCGCGTATGTCTACGAACTGACCGAGCGTGGACGGGAGTTGCTGCCCGTGCTGACCGCGCTGGGCGCATGGGGGCAGTCCGAGCTGGGGGAGCGCAGGCCCACCGACGCGGTGCGCGCGCACTGGTTCGCGCTGCCGCTGCTGCGGGCGCTGGACGGCGAGGGTCAGATCGAGGGACTGGTCGAAGTCCATCTGGAGGAAGGGGTCTTCCATCTGCACGTCGGCGGTGCGCAGGGGCCGGTGTACGGCGACGGACCGGCCCGCGCGGAGCCCGACGCACGGCTCGCGATGGACACCGGGACCTGTACGGCCATCGCCCGCGGCGCGCTGACGCTGCCCGACGCGGTACGGGCCGGGCGCGTCGCCGTCACGGGGGACGGCTCGCTCGCCAAGGCGCTGCGGGAGCCATGAGAAGGCCATGAGAAGGCCATGGGAAAGACGTGAGAAGGCCATGAGCAGCGGAAGGCCCGCCGGCCTCACGTTCCAGTGGTCGTTGCGACACCCCGGCTCAAGGGGTGCGACGACTCCTGGAGTTCGTGGACCGGCGGGCCTTCTGGGGGCTCAGACGCCCGGCGGTACCCGGGACGGCCGTCCGGTGCCGCGGGTCAGTGCGTACCCGCCGATGCCGGCGAGCGCGGCCAGCACGCCGCCCACCCCGGTCCACACCCAGCGGTCCGACCACCAGCCCGACGACCAGCCGCCGTCGGGTTCGATGCTGGACAGCACCGCCGACTTCACCGACCCGTCCTCGTCCGATTCGGCGGCGGAGTCCGACGCCACCGAGATCCCGGGAACCAGCGGCTGCGCCAGCGAGCCGTCCACCGCGGCCGAGCCGCCGATCTCCTTGGAGTCGACGTGGACCTCGGCGCTCACCGGCAGGCCCAGATCGGCCGGGGCGGCGTTCAGCACCGTCAGCCGGATGTAGTACGTGCCCGGCAGCGGGTCGTTCGCCCACGGCTCCGACCAGGCCCGTACCGTGCGCAGGACGCAGGCCGTCTCGACGGTGGCGGCACCCTCGGCCGCGGTGCGGGTCTGGGCGCCGTACTGGCAGGACTGGCGGCGGCGCAGACCGTCGTACACATCCAGCTGCCAGGTCTGGGCGCTGTGCGTGTCGGGCAGCTTGACCGTGGCCCTGACGTTCGGGCGCTGCCCGGCGTCCGCCGGGAACGACCAGTAGAGATAGTCGCCCGTGGAGCCGCTCGCGGTGGCCTGCTGCCCCTGGTCGATCTCGGTCGCCGTACGGAACGACGTCCCCGCCCGGGTGGGCGCGCCGCCGTCGTCAGTGGCGCTCGGCGACGGGGAGGAGTCGGCCGCGGCGGGACCCGCGGCCAGCCCGAGCGCCAGCAGGGCGCCGCTCAACACCTGTGTGATCCGCATCAGTTGGTCCTCCAGATCGCGAGCCGCCAGCGCGACAGCCAACCCCACAGCAGACCGGCGACAAATCCGGTCAGCACCAGTGCGCCGAGCAGCCACCAGCCGCGGCCGAGACCGAAGGCGGCCACATCGCTCGCCCCGCTCGGGCCGTCCACGACATCGACGGTCAGCTCCAGCGGCAGCCCCGGCGTCGTCTTCACCCCGGCGGCCACCGAGAAGGAGTTGGTGATCTGGAGGCACACCGACTCGGCGGGGGCGGTGTCGTCGTCGCTGTCCGGCTTCGGGTAGCGCAGGCCCGTCGAGAGGACGTCGGTGCGGCCGGTGCCCGTCGCCTCGCCGCGCACGATCTCCCGGCCGTGCACCGTGACGGCCCGCAGCAGCACCCCGTGGTCGGGGTTGACGGCCCGGTCCGCGGCCACACTCACCGATGCGCGCAGCTCCTGGCCGGGATCGACGTCCACCTTGTACCAGCGCTGCTGCCCGAACTCCTCGCGGTCCGTGTACAGCCCGGCCTTCAGCGCGGGCGCCTTCGCACACTCGGCGGCCCCCTCGGTGGCCACCGGAGTCACCACCGGATCCGCGGCCCGGTCCACCAACTCGCCGACCCGGTCGGTGAGTTCCTCCTTGTGCTGCACGGAGGTGTAGGTGCCGCCGGTGGCGTCCGCGATGCAGATGAGCTGATCGCGGGTCTTGGCGTCGGGTACCAGACCGAGGGTGTCGATGGTCAGCCCGATGCCCTTGGCGGCTATCTCACGGGCCACCTCGCACGGGTCGAGCGGCGCGCAGGTGTCCTCGCCGTCGCTGATCAGGACGATACGGCGGGTGCCGTCTCCGCCGTCGAGGTCGGTGGCCGCCTGCTGGAGCGCGGGCCCGATCGGCGTCCAGCCGGTCGGCGCCAGCGTCGCCACCGCCGTCTTGGCCTCGGTCCGGTTCAACGGGCCGACCGGGTAGAGCTGTGCGGTGTCCTTGCAGCCCACCTTCCGGTCGTCGCCCGGGTAGTTGGCGCCCAGCGTGCGGATGCCGAGCTGCACCTCCTCGGGTGTCGCGTCGAGCACCTCGTTGAACGCCTGCTTCGCCGCGGCCATCCGCGATCCGCCGTCGATGTCCCGCGTGCGCATGGAACCGCTGACGTCCAGCACGAGTTCGACCTTCGGTGCGGCCTGGTCCGTCTCATCGGCGACCGCTCCGGCCGGGAAGGCGATCCCGGCCGTCAGGGCGGCGAGCAGGGCGCAGACTCCCGCCGCCAGCCGTTGTGTTCTGATCATCGGCGGATCCTATTGATCAGAGGTGTCGTGCTCCAAAACGAGCGGGTTGGGCAGCGCGGCCCACTGGTCACCGGGGGTTCGCGGGGACAGCCGCATCAGGGTCAGGGCCTTGGCGGGCAGCGGTCCCTCGCGCAGCGCGGCCAGATCGGCGGTGCGCGGCACATCCGGCAGGGCCGCCGCCAGCGCGGCCCGCAGCACCGGCCCCGAACCCGCGGCCCCGGCCAGCGCACCCGCCACCAGCGAACCGAACAGCTTGCGGCGCAGGGCCGGTACCTCGTCCGTGATCAGTCGGCCCGTCAGCTCGGGCGGGGCGATGCCGTGCCGGGCCAGCCGGGCCGGACTGATCCGGATGTCGGCGAGGTCGCGATAGACCAGACGCAGCGGATCGCCCGCCGCGGACAGCACCACGAGCAGGTTCTGGCCGTGCGCCTCCAGGGCCACGCCCAGGTCCAGCAGCCGCAGGCCGACGGTGAGCGCGAGCCGGGCGAACGCCGTGAGCCAGCCGGGGGTGCCCGGCAGACCGGTGCCGGCCAGGGCCGCCACCGGGAGCACATACTCGCCCCGCCCCGCGAACCGCTGCGGCGACTCGCGCAACACGGCGGCCAGATCAGGGGAGTTCGCGGTAACGGCGCCCAGGGTGCGGGTGATGTGCAGCAGCCCGTCCGTGCGGTCCGACAGGCCCTCCGCGAACGCCGAGAGGGCCTGGGACGCGCCCACCGAGTACACCGAGATGTCCCGCACCGAGGACGTCAGCCGGGCGCTCAGCGCGGTCTTGATGTGCGGGCCGCCGGGGACGGCGAGGGTGCGCAGGGACATCAGCGGGTGGGCCGTCAGCGGGTGGACCGAAGGGCCCTGCGCGCACCGGGACTTGAGGACATGGTCCGCCTGCCAGGGGTGCACGGGGATCAGCAGTCGGTCCCCGTCGCGCAGCTCCGCGGGCCACGCACCCGTCAGCAGGCACTCCGCCGCGGCGACCGGCACCGTCCCCAGCGCCACCACCGGCCGGTGCTCCGGCCCGTACGCGAACTGCTCCGCCACCGAGAAACCGGGCCGGGCACGGCAGCCCGGGTGGAACGGGTGGCCGTCGACCACCCGCTGCTCCCACTCCCAGTCCCGGCGCGGCCAGGCGTCCGAGCGCTCCGGCCGGTCGGCCCGCGACAGCGCCAACGAGGCGACGCTGTGCGCGAGTTCGGCCGCGAAGCCCGCCGCGTTCGGCACCGCGAGAGCCGCCATCAGCCGGGCGGGGTCGTCGTACGCCGTGCCGTCCAGGAACACGACGGTCACATATGCGTCGGTCGCGTACGGATCCGCGCGCGGCCCGTGCAGCGCGCGGCCGTCGGCGAGCCGCAGCGCGAGCCCGTGCGCCCCGGCCGCCCGCCGGGTGATCCACGGCAGCGGCTCATGGGCCAGCGCCCGCCACAGGCGGGTCAGCACGGCTGCGCGGGCCCCGGACAGCTCGGCCGCGTACCGGGGCACGAGGCCGGGCCGCAGGCCGGCCAGTTCGGCGGCGACCTGCGCCTCGACGGTGGGGGGACGGTGCACGGGCGGGCTCCTCGGGTCCGGGCGGGGTGGCGGCGATGCCAGATTCGAGAGACATACTGATCGTCATCGGCGAGAGACATACTGATCGTCATCGGGCCGTGTGGCCGCACCACACCGTGTGGGCCGTGATACCGGTGGACGCAGAACGACGAACGGATCGCCGGTGGACACAGAACGACGAACGGATCTCGTGGACCCCATGCCCCCCAGCGCCGACATCGCAGCGCGCGCCGACGCGTATGCCGCCGCGCCCCTGCTCAACTGCCTGCTCCGCGAGGTCGCCGAGCCGGTACCGGGGCCCGGCGAGCCACGGGTCCACCGGCTGCCCGGCGGCCGACTGCTGCGCGTACGCGGTCGGCGGCGGCCCGCCGCACCCGAGCTGTACACGGCCGGCGCCTGGCACCCCATCGGCCACACCGAGCTGGTCAAACTGGTCGCCGACGAACTGCGTCGGCACACCGGGCTGTCCAACGACGACCTGCCCACCGAGATGATCGACAGCCGCGACGCGATCGCCGCGCTGCTCGCCGCGCGCGCCGGGGCGACGCCGCCCGACGACCCGTATCTGCTCTCCGAACAGTCTCTCGTCACCGGCCATCCGCACCACCCGGCACCCAAGGCCCGCGGCGGCGGTCCGGTCCTCGGCTGGCTGCCGTACGCGCCCGAGGCGCACGCCCGCTTCCCGCTGGTGCTGCTCGGCGTGCGCGCGGACGCGGTGGTCGAGGAGGGCGACACCACGGCGCTGGACGCCCTCGGCACCGCCCCGCCCGGCTACCGGCTGCTGCCCGCCCACCCCTGGCAGCTCGACCTGGCCGCCCGCACCCTCGCGCCTGCCTTCGCCGACGGACGCCTGCTGCGGCTCGGTACGACCGCGTCCGAGGCGTGGCCCACCGCGGCGATCCGCACCCTGTACGCGCCCGGGCCCGATCTGTTCCTGAAGTTCAGCCTCGATGTCCGCATCACCAACGACATCCGCCGCCTGTGGCGCCATGACCTGCTGGAACTGCGCCGCACCGACGCGGCCGCCAGCCATGCCTTCGCCGCGTTCGACGGCCCCGCCGCCTGGCTCGGGGACCGCGGCTACCGCACCGCCGCCTTCGCGTTCGAGGAACTGGCCGTTCTCGTCCGCGACGGGCTGCGCGGCCATCTGCTGCCCGGCGTGACGCCGCTGCTCGCCGCCGCACTGGTGGAGGGCTTCGCCGGTGACCCGCTCGCCACCGCCGCCGACCCGGCGCGCTGGTGGGCGGCGTATCTGCGCCAGGTCGTACCGCCGGCCCTCGCGGCCTTCGCCGACCACGGCGTGGTGGTCGAGGCGCATCTGCAGAACACGCTGGTCGCCGTGGACGGCGCCGGGACACCCGTGCAGGCGCTGTTCCGGGACGCCGAGGGCGTCAAGCTGCTCCCCGACGTGTCCCGGGCGGCCGGCTGGGAGCGGCTCGTGTACTGCCTGGTCGTCAACCACCTCATCGAGGTCGCCGCCGCCCTGGCCGAACGCCATCCAGGACTCGATCCCTGGCCGGCCGTCCGCCGCGAACTGGCCCGGCACCAGCTGCCCGAGGCCCGCGCGCTGCTCGCCGCGCCCACGCTGCCCGGCAAGACGAACCTGCTGCTGCGCTGGACCCGCGCGGACGGCGCGGACGCCCGCTATCTCCCCCTGCCGAACCCACTGGCCGACGGGGCCTGACCCGGCGTCCCCTGGCAGCCCTGTCGCCCAGGGCGGACAGTGGAACCAGGCATCAGGGAAGTGAGCTGATCATGGACCGTTACCCGCCCATCGCCGACCACGGTCTCGTGGGTGACCTGCAGACCGCCGCTCTGATCTCGTCCCAGGGCGTCGTCGACTGGTTCGCGGCTCCCCGGTTCGACTCGCCCAGCGTCTTCGCCGCCCTGCTCGACCACGACCGCGGCGGCTACTTCCGGTTCGCGCCGGAACAGCGGAACACCACCTGCAAGCAGCTCTACTATCCCGACACCGCGGTGCTGGTGACCCGGTTCATGTCGCCGGACGGGGTCGGCGAGATCTTCGACTGGATGCCACCGGACCCCACCGGCACCCCCACCGACCGGCATGTGCTGCTGCGCGGCGCACGGGCGGTACGCGGCACGGTGCATGTCGCTCTGGAGTGCCGTCCACGGTTCGACTACGGCCGCGCCACCCATCAGCTCTGCCTGCGGGACGGTACCGCCACGTTCCGGGCGCCGAACGTCACCGCCCATCTGCAGAGCACCTTTCCGCTGCGGCCGGACGGCAGGGATGTGCGGGGTGCGGTGACCCTGAGATCGGGTGAGGTGGCCGCGGCCGTGTTCACCGTCGGCGGGCCCGATGACGACATCCCGCCGCCGCCCACCCCGGCTCGCGTACTGGAACGGTTCTGGGACGCGGTGGACTTCTGGCAGCGCTGGGTGCGCTCCTCCCGGTACCGCGGCCGGTGGCCGGGGGTGGTGCACCGCTCGGCCATCACCCTCAAGCTGCTCACCTACGCTCCCACGGGCGCCCCCGTCGCCGCCGCCACCATGGGCCTGCCCGAGCAGATCGGCGGTGAACGCAACTGGGACTACCGCTACACCTGGGTCCGCGATGGCTCCCTGTCCGTGCGTGCCCTGCTCGACCTGGGGTTCGCCGAGGAGGCGGCGCAGTTCACCCACTGGTTGGGCGACCGTCTCCAGCTCCGGGAAGGCGTCGACGGCGAGCCGCTGCAGATCATGTACCGCGTAGACGGGGACCCCGAGTTGCCGGAGGAGGTTCTGACGCACTTCGAGGGCTATCGCGGTTCGTATCCGGTGCGGGCCGGAAACGCGGCGGCCGATCAACTACAGCTGGACATCTACGGGGAGGCGCTCTACGCCCTGTCGGAGGGACGCGAGATCGCCATGAGCGGCAGCTACCACGGCTGGAAGAACCTCGCCCGGACGCTGGACTGGCTCGCCGATTCCTGGGACCGCCCCGACGAGGGTGTCTGGGAGACCCGTGTCGGGCGCCGGGACTTCACCTTCAGCCGGGTGATGGCGTGGGTGGCCTTCGACCGGGGGCTGCGCCTGGCGACCGCGTACAGCCGTCCCGCCGACGCTCCTCGATGGACGGCGACTCGCGACGCGATCCTCGAACAGGTGATGCAGCGCGGCTGGAACGAGAAGGAGCAGGCCCTCGTCCAGCATTACGGAAGCGATGTCCTCGACGCCTCGCTGCTGCTCATCCCACGCGTCGGGTTTCTGGCGCCCAGGACGCTGAGCTGGCTGTCGACGCTGGATGCGATGGAGCGCACGCTCGTATCGGACAGCCTCGTCCACCGCTACGATCCCGCGGCCTCCCCGGACGGACTGCGGGGCTCGGAGGGCACCTTCAGTCTGTGCACCTTCCTCTATGTGGACGCTCTCGCTCGTGCCGGACGGATCCGTCCGGCACGCTATGCCTTCGAGAAGATGCAGACCTACGCCAACCACGTCGGCCTGTTCGCCGAGGAGATCGGGCCCAGTGGCGAGCAGTTGGGCAACTTCCCGCAGGCGTTCACCCATCTGTCGCTGATCATGGCCGCCACCACCCTGGACGACGTCCTCGACCAGGAGCGCGACTGAGGTCCAAGGGGCCGGTTGAGAGGGCTGGTCTCAGGCGGCGAGGATGCCGACACCGTCGCCGAGGAGCTTGAGGCCGAGCACGAAGAAGAGGACGGCCAGGACGGCGACGTTGTGCTGCGCGGCCCAGTCTCGCCAGCTGCCGAGGATGCCCTTGGCGCGTTCGCCCATGAGCAGATAGACGGCAAGTGGTGCGAGCACTCCGAGCGAGGCGATGACCACGAAGACCGCGAGTGTGCCGATCTGCTGTGGCACGGGGAGCCCGGCGGAGCTGATCGAGGCGCCCGCGGCAAGGGTCAGGGGGGCGTTCTTGAGATTGGCCGCCGACAACAGCAGCCCCAGGCCGAGGACCTTGACGGGGGTGAACCGGTCGAGCGCCGCCATCCACTTCGGGAGTTGAGCCTGGGAGGGATCTTTGGGGCGGCGCTGCCACTGACGGACGCCGAGGAAGGCGAGGAGCGCGCCCAGAACGAGTTTGAGTACTCCGACCCAGGTAGCGGGGTGCTGGTGGGAGGAGGCTCCGCCCGTGCCGCCGACGGCCAGCATGATCGCGCCGAGCCCCGCGAGCCCCAGAACCCAGCCGAAGGCGAACAGCGGTCCGTTGAGACGCCCCCGCGGGGTGGCCAGGATCAGGATGATCGCCACGATCGGAAGTGGGCTGACGGCGACACCGGCGGCCAGGCCCAGCACATCACCGACAGCGTGTCCCACTACGGCCTCCGGGGAGAGACGGATGATCCGGAGCGGACTGCCCGTGTCGGCCGGCTCGCATCCGATGCGCCCGGCCCTGCTCCGAGCGCAGCCCTCCTCCCCATCGTGGGGTCCTTCGGACCCGGCGACCACCGGCCGACGGCGAACGGGTGACCGCGGGGCGTCGGCGGGGGATACGTCAGCGATCGACGGCGTACGAGACGAAGGCGGCCCACTGCTGGGGCCCGAACGCGAGCTTGGGCGAGTCTGCGCGCGCGGTGGCCGCCGCGCTCAGCATCCTGGCATCGCTCGGCCGCCCAGCCCTGGGACTGACCGCGACGTGGACCGGCCTGTCCGCCGACGCCGTCACCGACGGAGTCCGCGGCCTGGTCGAGGCGGGCATCGTCAACGAGGTGCCCGGCCCCGGCCCGGACGGCACCACGCCACAGGGCTGGACCTTCCGCCTCCCGCTGACGGAGCACACAGTCCGGGAGCGACCGAGACCGATCGAACGCAGCCGGCTGTCCGCCCTGGTGGTCGAGGCACTCTGGACCGGCGCGGACTCGCCGCGAGCCGGAGAGACGACGATCCCCTCGGGCTCGGTCCTGCCCGACGAGGTGGCCTGGGCGTCGTCCGGGGCGGACACCAGCCGCCGGAAGGTGAGTCGACGGCGAAGCGGTTCGCCCTCGAAGCCGAGCACGTGCTTGTCTCGCGGCGCGGCAAGCTGCGGGCCGGTTGACGCCGCTCTCGCCGAACTCGGCCTGGAGCGGCGGGTGGCGGGCTGGTCACCTTCGAGGTGCCCCTGCCGCCGCTGCGGCTCGGGATAGCCTGGCATCCGCGCCACGACGCCGACCCCGCCCACGCCTGGCTGCGGCGGACGGTCCGTGAACTCGCCGCCGGAATCGAGCGTAAAGCACATCATAAAGTGGCTACGGAATGAGAATTCGCGGATATAGTCGACCCATGAGCAACAGTGATGCGATATCCCGAGTGGCCCTCAAGAAAATCACCCCCGATGTCTCCTCCGCGATGGGTTCCCTGCACGCCGCCGCCGTCGCCGCGGCGGCCGACGCCAAGGTCGAGCCGGAACTCCTCGAACTGATCCGGATTCGTGCCTCGCAGCTCAACGGCTGCGCCTTCTGCCTCGACATGCACACCAAGGACGCCCGCGCCGAGGGCGAGACCGAGCAGCGGATCTACGCGCTCAACGCCTGGCGCGAGACCCCGTTCTTCACCGACCGGGAGCGTGCCGCCCTTGAGTTGACCGAAGCCGTGACCTTCGTCTCCGACGGCCAGGTGCCGGACGAGATCTACGCCGAGGCCGCGGAGGTCTTCGACGAGGCGCAGATCGCGGCGCTCATCTGGGCGGCCACCGTCATCAACGCGTACAACCGGATCGCCATCGCCACGCGCATGGTGCCGGGTGGTTACCAGCCGAAGAAGTAATACCGAATAAGCAATGCGGAAATCGGGCATCGGCGTTTTAGGCCGATGCCCGTGTTTTTACTTTCCTTAATCAACCGGCAGCGGCTCCCGCAGCCCCTCCAGCCATTCCCGCCATTCCGGCGCCCGCACCGCCGCGCCCGCGGTCATTTCCGCGCCGCCCACCCAGCCCGTCACCGGCCGCAGGCCGTGCAGCGCGTTCACCAGCCACACCTCCCGGCCGGACAGCTCCGCGACCGTCCGTTCCCGGTGCGCCACCGCGATCCCCGTCGCCTCGGCGCGCTCCAGGACCAGCGCCGCCGTCACCCCGGGCAGCAGCGGCAGACCCGACGGGGGCAGACACAGGGTGTCGTCCTCCCACCACAGCAGGCTCGCCGTCGGCGACTCCAGCACCGCCCCGGACGGCCGGACCAGCACCGCCTCCTGGGCCCCGGCCTCCATCGCCCGGCCCCGCACCCCGGCCAGCACATCGATGTCCGGGCCCTTGCAGCGGGGCGTGGTGCGCGGGTCGGGACGGCCCGCGGCCCACAGCCGGATCTCCGTGCCGAGCGGCGGCGCGTGCCGTAAGCGCAGCCTCAACTCGGCCGAGCCCGCCGTGAGTTCCACCCGGGGGAACCACTCGCCCCGGCGCGGCAGCGCGGCCGTCACCTCCTGCCAGAACTCCACCAGCCGGCGCGGCCCCGGACCGCCGTACTCCGCGCAGGCCGCCAGGAACCGCTCCCGGTGCCTGCCGTACGCCCGTACCCTGCCGTCCCGCACCAGCCATGAGTCGGCGACCAGCAACGGACCGTCCGCCGCCACCGGCCCCTCGGGGGTCAGCCACCCCCAGCTGGGTGACCAGCTCAACAAGCCTTCTTCGACGGTCAGTTGCGCAACCATGCGGTCCTCCTCAGTACTTGCCGCCCGCCACCGCGGGTGCCCCGCCCCGGGGCCCGTACGGCGCGTGCTCCAGCCACGACCCGCACGATGGCACAACCGGGGCCAGTGCCGCCGCCGCACGCTGCCGCAGTCGTACGACCCGGCGGTGCGGGCGCAGATGGTCCAGCGCGATTCCGGCCGCCTCGCTGTTGAACAGCCCGGCGGCCCGGCGCACTTCGGCGAAGCCGTCCACGGCCTCCGCCGTCCCCGCGGCGACCGCCTCGGCCGCCGCCGCGGCGTCCGCGATACCGCTGTTCATGCCGCGCGCCCCGAACGGCGGGAACAGATGCGCCGCCTCCCCGACCAGCAGCACCCTGCGGTGCGGATCGGTGAAGGAGGCCGCGACCTTGCGCAGGAAGCGGTACGTCGACACCCACAGGACCTGGTCCTCGTACCCCTCGCCGACCACCCCCGGCAGCCAGCGGCGTACCGCATCCTCGGTGCCGAACTCGTCCTCCGCGTCCTCGTCGAAGCACTGGAGGTCGACCTGGAAGCCGCCGGTGAACGGCACCCGCATCACACTGCGGCCCCCGACACCCGGGTGCTCGTAGTGGAAGACCCGCTCCAGCGGCTGCTCGGCGCCCGGCACGTCGGCGACGTCCACGACCACGTGGAAGCCCTCGCCCCGGGTGCCCTCCATGGCGATGCCCAGTTCCTGCCGGACCGCCGAGCGGGCGCCGTCCGCCGCGACGACGTACCCGGCACGCCACTCGCGCCCGTCCTCGCCGGTCAGCACGGCACCCTCCGCGGACGTCGAGACGCCTGTGATCCGCGCACCCCACTCGAACTCCACCCCCGCCCGCTCGCACGCCGTGCGCAGGAAGCGCTCGGTGTCCAGCTGGCGCAGACTGGTGAACGGGGGCAGCCCGGACGGCGGCGGGAAGGTGCGGGAGTACACCTCGCGGCCCCGGTAGAGCGTGCGGCGGGTGTGCCAGGTGCGGCCGAACGCGGTGATCTCGGCGGCCAGCCCCGGGGACATGCCCTCCAGCAGCCGCAGCGTCTCCCGGTGCACGAACAGCGCCCGGCTGCCCGGCCGTTCACGGTCCTCGGGGTCCGCCTCCAGGACGGTGACGGCCAGTCCGCGCGAGCGCAGGCCCAGCGCGGCCGACAGACCGACCGGGCCCGCGCCCACCACGACGACCGGAAGCTGAGAGGTCACGCGCGCACCGGCTCTCGCGACTCAGCCAGCATCCGGGTGATCTCCACCCGCTTCACCTTCCAGGTGGCCGTCATCGGCAGTTCCTCGAACCGCCACTGCCGGGGCTCCGCCAGCTTCGGCAGATCGGCCGTGGCCTCCGCCCAGCGCTCGGGGTCCAGTGGCCGCTCGCCCCGTACGCACACCACCGGGACCGGCTCACGGTCCGCGCCCGGCACGATGACCACCTCACGCAGCTCCTCCAGGCGGTCCATCAGGGTGTCCTCGACCTCCAGATTGCTGTGCACCGCGTCGATCTGGTCGATCTCGCGGTCCATCAGGTACAGCGCGCCCATGCGGCTGCGGTACCCCATGTCGCCCATCTGCCACCAGCCGTCGGTGAGCTGACGGTCGTACTGCTCCTGCATGCCCAGGTAGGTGAGGATCCGGCCGCGTGTGCGCGCCTCGATCCGGCCGGGCGTGCCGGGGCGCAGCCGCTCGCCGTCGGGGCCGGTGACCCGGACCCGGGTGAAGCCGGGGATGCCGGTGCCGACCCGGCGGCCGTCCGCGCGGGCGGCCGTACGGCGGGTGAACCACTGGAACGCCACCGGCCCGCTCTCGCTCTGCCCGTACAGCTGGATCAGCCAGGGCGCGCGCCGCTGCGAGGCGTCCAGCAGCCGCCGTACCGTGCGCGGGTGGATTGCGTCGAACGTCGAGCCGTACGACTTCACGCGCGACAGCGGGGCGCCGGGCGCGTCGGCCAGCTCCTCCCACAGTACGAAGGTGTTGGGGTGCGTCTCGACGATCCCGGGGCGGTGGCGGACCAGCAGCGGGCCGACGGACGCCGGGTCCGGGTCGACGATCAGCAGCAGCGGGCTGCCGAAGTGCAGGAGCACACCGAGCAGGTGGTAGAAGCGCGAGTGCACGAACGACATGTGCAGCGCCGCGACCTCGCCGCGGGTCGGCCAGCCCATCGCCTTCTGCGGGACAAGCCGGTTCCACATGGTGTTCGCGCAGTGCACGGCGAGCTTGGGCAGGCCGGTGGTGCCCGAGCTGTGGGTGATCAGCGCGGGTTCGCGCGGGTGCAGCCGCACCGGGCGCGGGGTCTCGGCGCCGGCGTGCTTGGTCAGCGACTCGGCGCCGGGCGCCTCGGCGACGGTGAGGGTACGACGGACCAGGCCGTCCAGGTCCAGGCCCTTCAGCGGACCCTCCAGCTTCGCCGCGTCGGTGACCAGCCACGGCCGCTGGAGCCGGCCCAGCAGCTTGCCGACCACATCGCCGGCGAGCGCGGGCGCCAGCAGCGCCGGAACCGCGCCGATACGGGAGATCGCGCAGGTCAGGAGCATGATGTCGACGTTGTTCGTCTTGTGTACGACGACCTGCTCGGATGGTCGTACGCCGGCCGCCCAGAGCCGGGCCGACAGATCCTCGACCACGTCGGCGAGGACCTCGTAGCTGAGCGCGGTGCCGAGGTCGGGGTGGGTGTCCAGCGGGCGGTCGAGGGTGACGAACACGGCGCCGTGCCGGTCGGCCGCCTGACGGAACATCGGGCCCAGATAGAAGCCTCGGTCGGCGAGGAGGGGCTGCTGCGACATGGGGCGGTTCCTCTCGGGGAGGGTTCGGGGCGTGATCACCAGGCACCCTGGCGGACGAGATGGCGGCGGAGCTTCCCGGTGGCCGTGCGGGGCAGGGAGACGACGAGGCTGACGCTGCGCGGCACCTTGAACGCGGCGAGGCGCTCACGGGCGAGGCACAGCAGGTCCTCCTGGATGCTGTCGGGCACCGGCGGGAACGGCACCACGAAGGCGCGCAGCCGGCTGGCGCCGGTGCCGTCGGTGACGGCCGCGACCGCGACCTCCCGCACCGCCGGATGGGCGCGCAGGACAGCCTCCACCTCCAGCGGGGAGACCGTGATGCCGCCGACCATCTCCATGTCGTCGGCGCGGCCGAGATGCCGTAAGGCCCCGTCGGGCTCGCGCAGCGCCCGGTCGTGGGTGGCCAGCCAGCCGTCGACCAGGGTGCGGGCGCTCTCCTCCGGGCGGTTGAGGTAGCCGGGTGTCACGGTCGGCCCGTGCACCCACAGCTCGCCCTCGGCGCCGTCCGGCACCGGGCGCCCGGCGCGGTCGCGGACCTCCACCTGGAAGCCGGGGACCGGGCGGCCGACGGTGCCGGGGTGGTTGTGGTCCAGGCTGTTCGCGCAGAACGCGTGCCCGGCCTCCGTGGAGCCGATCTGCTCCAGGACCGGTGCGCCCAGCAGCTCCGACACCCGCTCGCCGAGGCCGTCCGGTATGCCCTCGCCGGCCGACACGGCGGCCCGTACGGAGGCGAAGCACGCCTCGTGGCCGCTGCCCCGGTCGGCGACCAGTGCGGCGTAGGCCGACGGCACCGAGTAGAGCAGGGTCACCCGGTGGCGGGCGATCAGTTCGTCCACGGCGGCCGGGGTCGGGCGGCGGTCGACGAGTACGGCGGAGGAGCCGGAGAACAGCGGGAAGACGAAGGCGTTGCCGAAGCCGTACGCGAAGAACAGCTTCGACACCGACAGCGTGACGTCGTCCTCGGTGACCCCGAGCAGCGGACGGCCGATCAGCTCGTGGTACGTCCCCGGATCGGCGTGCGTGTGCACGACACCCTTGGGGCAGCCGGTCGTGCCCGAGGTGTACTGGATGTACAGCGGGCTGCCGGCGTCGACGGGGTGGGTGAGATGCGGTTCGGTGGTCGCGGCGAGCGCGAGCAGCTGGTCGGCGCCGATCCGCGCCGTCCCGCCGAATCTGTCGTCCTCCAGCCCTGGCCCGGTCACACAGAGCAGCGCGGCGGTGTCCGTGGCGACGAACGCGTGGTCGGCGGCGGGCAGTTCGGGATTCACGAGCACGGCCACCGCGCCCAGCCGGGCGATCCCGAGGAAGGCCGCGACCCACGCGATCGAGTCGGGCAGCGCCAGCACCACCCGGTCCCCGGCCCGCACCCCCTCCCCGGCCAGCACACCGGAGACCCGCGCGGCGAGATCGTGCACCTCGCCGTGGGTCCAGGTCCGGTGCCCCTGGTGGAAGGCGGCGCGCGTGGTCCAGCCGTGGGCCTCGGAGAGCGCGGCGAGACGGCCGGCCAGGTTGGCGCCGTCCGGCGGGAGGAGCGTGTCCGGCACAGGCAGCGGCTCGTGGACGGTCATCGGGACGCCTCCTCGGGGGCCGTGCCCGCCGGGAGCGTGGTGCCGGCGCTCAGGGCGCGCATCTGGGCGGCCGTCTTCAGGAGCATCTCGTCGTACTCGGCGACCGGGTCGGAGTCGAGGACGATCGCGCCGCCCGCGCCCAGGTGCAGCCCGCCGTCGGCGAGGACGGCCGTACGGATGACGATGTTGAGGTCGGCGCCGCCGCTGCACCCGAGATAGCCGAGGGCGCCCGAGTACACGCCCCGGGCCTCGGTCTCCAGCTCGTCGATGATCTCCAGCGTGCGCAGCTTGGGCGCGCCGGTCATCGAGCCGCCGGGGAAGCAGGCGCGGACGCAGTCCACGGCGTCGGTGCCGGGCCGCAGCCGTCCCTCGACGGTGGAGACCAGCTGGTGCACGGTCGCGTACGTCTCGGTCGCCATCAGCTTGGACACTCGCACGGACCCGGTGCGGCAGACCCGGCCGAGGTCGTTGCGGAGCAGGTCGACGATCATCAGGTTCTCGGCACGGGTCTTGGGGTCGTCCGCGAGCGCGTCGCGCAGCTCGGCGTCCCGGGCCGGGTCCGCGCCGCGCGGGGCGGTGCCCTTGATGGGCTTGGCCTCGGCGATCCCGTCCCGGGTGATCCTCAGGAAACGTTCCGGCGAGGCGCCGGCCACATCCAGGTCGCCGAACCGCAGGAAGGCCGCGTAGGGCGCCGGGTTGACGCGGCGCAGCTCGCGGTAGAAGGCGTACGAGTCCGGGGGCGCCGGCATCCGGGCCGCGTCGGTGAGGCAGATCTCGTAGCTGGTGCCGGCCCGCAGTTCGCGCTGACAGGCCTCGATGTCGGCGAGGTAGGTGGCCCGGTCGCGCACCAGCCACGGCTCGGCGGCACCGAGGTCGGGCTCGGGCGCGGCGGGCGGCGCGGACGGCGGCGGCCCGTCCGGGGCGACGCAGCTCAGCTCGGCGAGCGTGGACTCCAGCCAGTCGGCGGCCTCGCGCGCGGCCTGCGGGGTGTCCTCCGCGAGGCAGAGGGCGTAGGTGAAGTCCTCCTCGTGGTCCACCGCGATCAGCCGGTCGGCGAACAGCCAGCAGGCGTCGGGGGTTTCGGCGCGGTGCCGGTTGGTGGAGCCGCAGTCGGCCTTCAACTCGTAGCCGAAATAGCCGACATAGCCGCACGTGAGGTCGAACGGTAGTCCGGTGGCGTCGACCTGCCGGTTCGTCAGCTGCCGCTTGAGGTAGTCGAAGACGGACGCCGTGACCTTGCGGGGCGGCTTCCCGGCCCGTTCGATCTCGCAGCGGCCCGCGTCCACGTCGTAGCGGACGAACTCGGAGAGCGGCCCGCTGTCGTCCCCGAGGAAGGAGAACCGCGACTGGCCCTTCTCGACCCGGGCGCTGTCCAGCCAGAACGACCGCTTCGACGCGGCGAACAGTCTGCTGAACGCGGCCTCGGTGTCGACCGCGCCGGCGATCCGCCGGGTGTGCAGCCGGTAGGCGGGCCGGTTGGCCTGGCGGGGGTGCGGGATGGCGACCCGGGGGGCGTTCTCCGCGGGGACGGCGGTGTTCTTCGTACGGGTCCGGTGCGCCCGCTTCGCAGTCAGGTTGCGGAAGTTCTGCAGCATGCGGTGGCCGTACTCGGTGAGCACCGACTCCGGGTGGAACTGCACGCCCCACAGCGGCCGTTCGCGGTGCCGGATGCCCATCAGGACGCCGTCCTCGGCCCACGCGGTGGCCTCCAGGGAGGGCGGCAGCGGCTCGTGCACGGCCAGGGAGTGGTAGCGGACCGCGGTGAAGTGCTGCGGCAGCCCCTGGAAGAGGTCCTGGCCGTCGTGCCGGACCGCGGTCGGATGACCGTGCCTCGGCTCCGGCGCGGGGGCCACCCTCGCCCGCTCGCCGAGCGCTATGCCCTGGTGGCCGAGGCAGACGCCCAGCACCGGCACGGGGGACTCGGCGACCACCCGAGCGCTGACGCCGAAGTCACGGGCGTTGCCCGGGTGGCCGGGGCCGGGGGACACCACGACGTTGTCGAAGTCCGCGAGAGCGGGCATTTCGACGGCGTCGTTGGTGATCACCGTCGGCTCCTGGCCGTTGACCTCGGAGATCAGCTGGAACAGGTTGTACGTGTACGAGTCGTAATTGTCGATGAGCAGGGTCTTCACCCGCCCACCTCCTTTTTCGATCACGAACCTAGGCGGTCCGTCGTTTGTGCCGCCCGCGCAGCGCCTGGAGCGGGGGATACAGCCATTTCTTGAAGAAACGCTGAAGACGCGGCATGAGAATCCAGGTGACGATGGCCGTCACGCACAGACAGAGGAACAGCGTGCGCAACAATGGATTGAGACCGCCGAGATAGGGCAGCACAACCAGATTGAAGAGCAGCACCGGCGGAAACACCGCACTCATGTTGACAAACCAGAGCTTCCATTTCGCCGGTGGGGAGGGGGGAGGCGGAGGAGGGGGCGGCGGGGACTGGGAGTCGAACCACTCCTTGGTCCCGTGCACGCTGCGCTTGCCCGCACGCAGGGCGACGCCGTCGGTGCGCGCCTCCCACTGCATACGGTCGAGCGAGTCGTCCCAGGCAGCGGCCATGCTGTCGCTGGCGAAGCGATAGACGACATGCCACTCCGACTCTCGGTCTACTAGGACACCGCCCCCGAGGAAGCCCGGCTGCCGGGAGCTGGCGCCCAGCATGGCCCACCCCCACGAATGGAAGTCGGCCTCACGGCCCGGCACCACGTGATAGGCCACGGTGACGGTGACGGGATTACTGGTCACAGGGTCAGGTACGGAAGAAGTCGCGGGCACGTTCAAAGTTTCAACGAGTCTTTTTGACGGGCGCGATATTGTCCGGATCGTGTCTCTTTGCGATCCTTTACTCGCGCTTGACCCCATCTGTCACTGGTGCCGATCGGAATATCGGGGAATCGGTTGCGGCGGCGTTCGAAAACGTTGCAGGATCGCAATCCGCAATCGAAGGAGGCCTTCATGTCCAGGTACGTATGGAACCTGACCGAAGAAGGACACGAAGGAATCGCAAGGGCACGTTCGGTGATGGAATCCGCGCGAAAAGAAGTGACCGCGCACCCCATTTACCAGCGCATTTCCGGTCGTGAGCACCTGGCGACGTTCATGGCGCACCACGCATTCGCGGTGTGGGACTTCATGTCCCTGCTGAAGTCGCTCCAGCGGGAGCTGACCTGCGTGGACGTCCCCTGGGTCCCGCGCGGCTCCACGGTGGCCCGGCGGCTCATCAACGACATCGTCCTCGTCGAGGAGAGCGACGAGCTGAACGGCGGCTTCACCAGCCACTTCGAGCTGTACCGCGCCGCCATGACCGAGGCCGGCGCCGACACCGCCCGGCTCGACACGTTCATCGACCTGGTGACCGAGGGCCAAGACGTGCCGACCGCGCTGAAGGTCGCCCAGGTTCCGGCGTCGGCCGCCGAGTTCGTCACGACGACCTTCTCGATCATCGCCGACCGTCCGCTGCACTCCCGGGCCGCCGTCTTCGCCTTCTCCCGCGAGGACCTCATCCCCGACATGTTCGACCAGGTCATCAAGGAGGAGGGCACGGGCTCCTTCCCCCTCTTCCGCGACTACCTCGCCCGGCATATCGAGGTCGACGGCGAGGAGCACACCCCGATGGCCCTCCAGATGGTCGCCGACCTCTGCGGCGGCGACGAGCAGCGCTGGCAGGAGGCGGTCGACACGGTCCTGCTCGCGCTGGAGGCACGTACGCGGCTGTGGGACGGGGTCGTGGAGGCGATGGGCTGAGTCGGTGGCGATGGCTGAGGGCCCGCGCCCGGTAGGGAGCCGGACGCGGGGCGTCGGTGGGGGTACGTCAGTGATCGGCCGCGTACGAGACGAACGCGGCCCACTGCTGGGGCCCGAAGGCCAGTTGGGGGCCCTGCGCGCGCTTCGAGTCGCGTATGTGGATGGTGCCGGGTGCGGTTGCAACCTCCACGCATGAGGGGCTCTCGTTGGTGCTGTGGCTGCTCTTGAACCACTTCAGTTCGGGGCTGTCACCGGCCAAGGGCTTGAGGATCATGTCTCTCCCAGCAGTTTCTCGATGTAGGCCAGCGACTTTGGTGGGGTGAGGGCCCGCGCCCGGAAGGGAACCGGGCGCGGGGCATCAGTAGGCCGTACGTCAGTGATCGGCGGCGTACGAGACGAAGGCGGCCCACTGCTGGGGCCCGAAGGCGAGCTGGGGGCCCTGCGCGCGCTTCGAGTCGCGTATGTGGATGGTGCCGGGTGCGGAAGCGACCTCGACGCAGGCAGGCCCGTCGTCGGTGCTGTAGCTGCTCTTGATCCATGTCAACTCGAAGCCGTAACCGGCCGAGGGCTTCACACTCATGTCTCTCCAAGGACTTTCTCGATGAAGGCCAGCGATTCTCGCGGCGAGAGGGCCTGAGCCCGGATGACCCCGTAGCGGAGTTCAAGGATCTGGATCTCCTGGGGTTCAGAGATCAGTCGGCTGGTTCGCTGGACCTCGTTGTGGCCCACCGTGGTGCCCTCCTTGAGCCGCAGTAGATGGAAGGGGCCGCCGAGACCGGCGTTGTCCTCACGATCCATGGGAAGTACCTGGATCTCCACGTTCCGCATCTGCCCGATTTCCAACAGCCGTTCGAGCTGTCGGCGCAGCACCATTCTCCCCCCGACCCGCCTCCGCAGCGTCGCCTCATCATGCACGAAGCTGAAGGCTGGGATCATCTGCCCGTCGACGATCGACTGCCGCGCCAGCCGCGCAACGACAAGCCGCTCCGCCTCCTCCTCCGAGAACGCGGGGCGCCGCGAGCCGAACACGGCCCTCAGATACTCCTCCGTCTGCAAGAGCCCGTTGACGACGGAGTTGTCGTAGGCGCAGATCTCAACCGCCTCCGCCTCCAACTTCGCCAGATCCCGGACCTTCTTCGGATACCTGGCCTGCTGCACGTCCTTCTTCAGACCGATGAGCAGCCCACCGGCGTCCAACGCCTGGTCGGCCGCCTCCAGAAACGCGGGACTCGGTGCTCGCCGCCCCCGCTCCACCGAGGACACCTGCTCCTCGCTGTACCCGATGGCGATTCCCAACTCGGCCTGGGTGAGCCCCTTCCGCTCGCGGCATGCCTTGACGACCCTGCCGACCGTCCGCAGTACCGCCGCCGACTCCTCGTCGTCACCGCCGTACGGCTCCATCCCGTCACCGACCTGCCGCCGCTGCCCTGTCACGCCCATACCCGTACACCTCCACGTGCCGTCCGTCCCCAACTCCTCACCGGCGCACGGCGTAACGCCACGCCGCCCGGACAGAGCCGGACAGCGAGCGGACAGTGACGCTGCGTACCGACGTCGCTTCTGGTCAGCGTAGAGACAACCGACCACGCTGAGTGACATGAACGTCGATATTGCCCACGCTCCGGTACTCCGCTCCGGACCCACGCAACTCAGCACGCGCACCCGTCACTTCACATCCCTCCTCCCCACCACCCCGAAAGGCGCCCGCCGCGCCCGCCGCCTCGCGGCCGGGCAACTCCACGGCTGGGGCTGGCCGTACGAGACCGCGGCCAACCGCACGGCGACGCTCCTCGTGGCCGAACTCGCCACGAACGCGGCGCTCCACGGCCGGGCGCGCGGCCGTGGCTTCCGCCTGCGCCTCACCCTCTACCCAGCGGGTCCCTGCCTCCGTATCGAGGTCACGGACCCCCGCCCCGACCGCCGCCCACCCACCCCCGGCACCTGCCCGCCGCCGTCCCCCGATCTTGAGTCCGGCCGGGGCCTTCTCCTCGTCGAAGCCCTGTCCACCCACTGGGGAACGACCAGCGGTGACCCGTACACCAAGACCGTCTGGTGCGAAGTCCTCCTGACCTGACGGTCACGGCTGCCTCGTCATGGTGTTCCGGGCTTGGTGCGGCGGGCGTAGGACCGGGCGGCGCGGGCGCGGTCGCCGCAGCGGGTGGAGCACCAGTGGCGGCGGCCGTAGCGGAGCAGATAGCGGTTGCAGGGGGCGGAGCCGCAGGTGGTGAGACGCTCGGCGTCGGGGGAGGTGAGCAGGTCGGCTGCGTCGGCGGCGAGGGCGGCCAGGGCGTGCTCGACGATCGCGGTGGTGGGATGGGGGGTGGCCCGGTAGGGGCCGTTCTTTTCGTCCCATTGCAGCAGTGGGGCCGTGGGGACGCGGGTCATGGCGTCGTTGAGGGCCGTGACGGCGGCGGGGAGGGCGGGCAGCCCCGCGGCGCGGGACGCGAACAGCGACCTGATCTGCTCGCGCATCGAGCGCAGCCGCGCGGCACAGATGTCGTGCATGCCGGCGTCGGCGGGGGCGAGTTCGCGTTGGGTCAGCCAGTGATTCGCCTGGGGGGGAGTGCTCAGGAGATCGAGGGTGTGCCCGCCGGGCAGGGCGATGGCGCTGTTGGCGAGGGCGAGAGAGGGGTGCTCCTCCTCCCCCTGGGCGGGCGGTAGGGCGATTTCTTCCATCACGGGTTCCTTCCTGTTTCTCATGTTACGGCTTGCCCGCATCCGTGAGGCGCGCTACCTTCCTCTCACGGTTAGAGTGAATCTATCCGTGAGATCTATAGATCTATTCGTGAGGTGCTTCCTTCGTGTCTTCTCTCTCCGTTACGCCCGACCAGGTCCCGGTCAGTGTCCTCGGTGGACCGACCGCCCTCTTCGAGTACGGCGGCCTGCGCTTCCTGACCGATCCGACCTTTGACGCCCCCGGCGACTACACCTCGCCCGGCGCCCCGACCCTGACCAAGACCACCCCCTCCGCCGTGGCCCCCGCCGACCTCGACCCCATCGACGTGGTCCTGCTGTCGCATGACGAGCACCCCGACAACCTCGACCACTCCGGCCGGGCGCTGCTTGCCAGTATCCCGCTCACCCTGACCACCCCCGGCGGCGGACAGCGCCTCGGGGGCCGGGCCAAGGGCCTGGCCGACTGGGAGTCCCACGAGCTGCGCCGTCCCGACGGCGGCACGGTCACCGTGACCGGCGTCCCCGCCATCCACGGCCCCGGCGCGCGTGAAGAGGTCGAGCCGTTCACCGGCCAGGTCGTCGGCTTCGTCCTCACCTCAGAGGGTCTGCCGACCGTCTACGTCAGCGGTGACAACGCCTCACTCGACGCGGTCAAGGAGATCGCCGAGCGCTACGGCTCGGTCGACACCGCCATCCTCTTCGCCGGAGCCCCCCGCTTCTCCGTGCTCTTCGACGACGCGCCGATCGTCCTGGACAGCGCCCAGGCCGCCGAGGCCGCCCGGATCCTCGGCGCTCGCCGAGTCGTCCCCGTCCACCACGACAGCTGGGCC
The DNA here is from genome assembly GCF_053601275.1 of Streptomyces sp. NPDC004752. Lineage (NCBI taxonomy): Bacteria > Bacillati > Actinomycetota > Actinomycetes > Kitasatosporales > Streptomycetaceae > Streptomyces > Streptomyces sp. NPDC004752. The sequence continues at coordinate 25,299 of NZ_JBSGBN010000036.1, forward strand.
CACTTCACCGAGGGCCGCGACGAACTCGAAGCCGCCTTCGACAAGGCCGGTCTCACCGACCGTCTGGACTGGAGTCGGCACACCTGAGCCGATCCGGACGCTCACGCCCCGGAAAAGACCGCGGCCCGCCGGCGTCGATGCGCTGGCGGGCCAAGGCGAGGTTTCCCAGGTCTTCATGTTCTGTGCGTCCACCGCGGACGCGGACGGCGCGGTGGGCGGTCTTGTGTTCGTCCCGGCTCTTCAAGAGCAGCTGCCCGTGGCTCCTTTGCGGAGCTGGACGATCAGGCCGGTGCTGATCCGAAGACCAGCTCACCTTCGATGAACGTCATCTTCACTTCGGTGGCGTGGACTTGGGTGATCGGCACGTCGAAGGGGTTCTGATCGACGACGATGACATCGGCGAGCATGCCCGGTTCGATGCGCCCGACGCGGTACGCCATGCCTTCCTGGCGTGCGGAGTTGACGGTGAACAGGTCGAGGGCTTGTTCCAGGGTGATGGCTTGGGATGCGCCGAAGCAGTCGGCGCTGCCCCCCGGCTCCTGACGAGTGACCAGCGACTCGATGGCCGGCCATGGGTTCACCGACGGCACGACCGACCAGTCCGACCCCGGCACGACCAGCGCGCCTGATTCGACCATCTCGCGTACGGGCCACACTCGTTCGATGGCCTCGGGGCCGACCGCGGTCGCGATGTCGTCGCAGATCGGCGCGGGCTGCCACAAGTAGGGCGAGACTTCAAAGGTCGCACCGAGCCTCGATCCTCGCTCGATGTCGGACTTCGCCACGAATGTGCAGTGGCCTACGTTGTGCATGTGCGGACCGGGGCCATTGGCCGTGCGGGCGGCTTCGATGGCGTCCAGCGCCGCCCGCACCGCCGCATCGCCCGCCGCATGGAATTTGACGGTGATGCCCATCCGGTCGAGCCGGGTCACCGCCTCGTTCAGGGCCGCCGGCGCGATTTCGAGCAGCCCGTGCCGGCTGGCCTCGTCGTCCCGTCCCGGCACCGTGTCCTGGTAGGGCTCGATCATCGCGGCCGTGTGGCTGTCGGTCGGAACCCCGTCGAGGAACATCTTCACGCAGTCGGGCGTGATACGACCGCTGGCGTAGCGGTTTCGTGTCGCGATCAGCTCGTCGCATTCCGGATCGTGGGGGGACCACACCAGACAGAGGCGCACTCGTTGCTTGACGGCTCCGCGCGCGTCGAGAGCGGCGTAGGCCCGCAGCTCGGGCAGCGGCCCTGCGGTGAAGCCGGCCGCGGCTTCGGTGAACGACGTGATCCCGTAGGAGAGCATTTCGGCGAGGGCCCACTCCAAGGCCGCCTCGACTTCTTCGTCGGTCGGCTTGGGGGCCGCGGCGGCCAGCAGCTCGGCGGCTGTCTCGCGTTGTACGCCGCTCGGATTCCCTTCGGCGTCCCGCTCGAAGATGCCACCTTCCGGGTCAGGTGTGCCGGGGCCGACACCGGCCATGGCGAGTGCCACGCTGTTCGCCCATGAGCTGTGTCCGCTGGTGTCCTCCAGAAGGACCGGATGGTCGGGGGCGACGGAATCGAGCATGGTCCGGTCCGGGATGCCGCCGAGCGCGGACGCGTCCCATTGCCCGCCGAGCACCCACTCGCCGGGGGCGGCCCGGGACACGTGCTCTGCCACGATGCGGAGGGTGTCGGCCAGGTTCGAGCCCTGCGGAATTCTGCAGCGGCGTTCCCTGATACCGGCGTAGATCGGGTGCACATGCAGATCGTGGAAGCCGGGAAGAACGGTGTCGCCGACCAGATCGATCACCCGCGTGTTCGGTCCGCGCCGTCGCAGTACGTCCTCGTTGCTGCCGACCGTCTCGATGACACCGGCGCGTACAGCGAGCCCCTGGGCCCAGCCCGATGAAGTCTTGACGTGTCCACCCGTCAAGATCGTGTCTGCGTACTGATCAGTCATGGCGTTCCTCTCCGGACAGCCGATGGTCCGCGCGGCCCTGAGCGAGAAGTGCGGACGCGTTGTTCCAGTGTTGTTCCAGTGATCGTGTGACAGCCCAGCCCAGCCCAGCCCAGCCCAGCTCGGCCCAGCCCAGCTCGGCCCAGCCCAGCCCAGCCCAGCCCAGCTCGGCCCAGCCCAGCTCGGCCCAGTCCAGCTCGGCTCAGCCCGGCTCGGCGTGCCGCTGTGCCTGCGGCACCTGTGGCTCGGCGGTTCAGCGGCGGTTGATGAACCCGGCGTCGACGGGCAGCGTCACACCGGTGACATAGCGGGCCTCGTCCGAGACCAGCCACAGGATCGCGTTCGACACGTCGACCGGTTCGACCGTGTCCACCGGAAGGGCGTTCGGTGCCTCCTCGGACAGGATCGGGTCCTGGGCGACGAACTCGAGGATGGCGGGGTCGGAGATCATGCGGGTGGCCACGCCGGTGGGGTGCACCGAGTTGACCCTGATGCTGTGGCGGGCGAGGTTGTTGGCGTAGGTCCGCATCAGCCCGACGACACCGTGCTTGGAGGCGGCGTAGCCGAGGCCCCCGTTGCTGGCCCCGCCGATCCCGACCAGCCCGGCGGTGGAGCTGACGATCACGATCGAGCCACCTCGTCCGGCCGCGACCAGCGACGGGATGGCGACCTCGATGGTGTGAAAGGTGCCGCTGAGATTGACATCGATCGCGTCATGCCACGCCTGTAGCTTGTCCTGCACCAGCATCGGGGCGATCCCGGCGTTGGCAACGACGATGTCGATCGACCCGAACTCGTCGAGCCCGGCGTCGTACGCCTCCTGGAGGGCGTCGCGGTCGCGCACGTCCGTCTGCCTCGCCACGACGCGGCGGCCCAGACTCTGTACTTCCGCCACCGCATCGCGCAACTCTTCCGGTGTCGACTGCGGGTACGGCACGGTGTCGACGGATCGACATATGTCGACGATGACCAGGTCGGCGCCTTCTTCCGCCAAGCGCCGAATGTGGCTTCGGCCGAGCCCGCCGGCCGCGCCGGTGACAAAGGCCACCTTGCCGTCGAGTCGCCCCTTCATGCCTTCGGTTCCCTCATCGCGCACATCACGGCTCCTTGCCACGTCACAACTCCTTGCACTGAGTACTCAAGAACTCCCGGCCGAGCCCGCCGGCCCGCTGTCGTCCGTCCGACCGACCCGCCGACCGACCCGCCGACCGACCGGCCGGATTACTCCGCCTGCTGTCGGCCGATGCGCGCGTACACATCTCGCCGCTTGGACCGGTACACCGCCGCCAGGACCACCCCACTGAGGAAGACCGCCCAGATCACCGCCTGGAGTACGACCGCGCCGGCCATGGAACCACCCGTCATGGTGGTGAAGTTGGTCAGGGAGAGCCACAGGACCGCGCCCAGACCCACGCCGCTGAGGACCGGGGCGACGAGCCGGTGCCAGGTCGATGCGTCCGCGATGTCCGGGCGCTTCCTGAAGAAGAAGACGACAGACACATTGGTCAGAAACATCAGCACGAGCACCCCGAAGGCGGCAGCGCCCGCCAGCTGACTGTAGGCGGCCTCCAGGTCGCTGGTCCACAGTGCCCCGACCGACAGCGCGACCACGATCACCGCCGTGACCGTGAGTGAACTGGCGTGCGGCGATCCATGACGCGGGTGTACCTTGCTCAGCCTCGCCGGGAGCACTCGGTCGACGCCCAGGGAGTGGCAGTACCGGGCCAGGATGTTCTGCCCTGCGAGCAGGGCCGCGAAGGCCGATGTGACCACCAGCACCGTGACGGCGTCGCTCGCCCATGTTCCGAGGTAGCGCTGAGCCGCACCGGAGAACATGCCGGCGAAATTGGACTGCGCCACGGCCGTGGCGCTCCCCGTGCCATAGGCCAGGATGAGGCACCACGCGGCAACGACATAGAACACACCGATGGTCGCCACCGAAAGGTAGGTGGCGCGAGGGACCGTGCGCCGAGGATCTCTGGTCTCCTCCCGGAACACCGCGGTGGCCTCGAAGCCCACAAAGCACATGGCGGCGAACAGCACGGCCAGACCCACCGACCCCGACGTGAGCGCGTGCCAGGTGAACGGCGTCAGCGATCGCCCGTGAGCGCCGCCCTGCCAGAGAACCGCGATGTCGAACACTCCGACAAGGAGGACCTCGCACGCCATCACGGCCGACAGTACTTTCGCCGACAGATCGACCCGGAAATAGCCCAGGACGCCGGTCGCGGCCACACCTGCCAGTGCGTAGACGTACCACGGGATTACCGGCCCGTTGAGCACACCCTCCACGAGACCCTTCGCGACCACCGCGAAGAAGGCGTAGGTGCTGACGGCGAACGCGAGGTAGACGAACAGGGCGAGGAAACTGGAACCGAGACCAGTGATCTTGCCGAGGCCCGCTGTGATGTACGAGTAGAACGCACCCGGGTTGGGCAGATAGCGGCTCATGGCTGTGTAGCCGACGGAGAAGAGCAGCAACACGGCCATGGCGATGACGAAGGCCAGCGGTGCTCCGGCACCCCCGAAGATGATGACGAACGGTGTGGGGCCGGTGACGACCACCATGGGTGCCGAGAACGCCAGCACCGTCAAGGTCAGTTCGAGGACACCCATGCGTCCTTGGAGCCGACCCTCGTCGTTCGCGACGGCGGCCGAAGGGGGCGATGCCACGTCGACGAGCTGGGCGCCCGCAGGCCCGGGGTCAGTGACATCTCTCTGATTGCCCATGAGAACCTCTTTGATCATCGATTGCTTCGGCGCCCCCGAAGAACAGCCGGTCGGCGTTGTCGTGCAGCACCTTGGTGAGAAGGTCGTCGGAGAGCCCGAACCCGTGATAGCGGTCGACTATCTGGTCCAACGGGCAGTACGGATAGTTGCTGGCGAACAGGAACCGGTCCTGCAGATACGTTTTCATCGCCAGCAGGTAGTCCTGCTCGCCGGGCAACCCGGGGAAATACACGTCCGGCATCATCCATACGTTGGGCCGCCGGAACGCGACACCCAACGCCGCCTGCACGAACGGCCATCCGCCGTGCATGTAGACGATCTGGAGCCGGGGAAAGCGAATGGCCACCTGCTCGTGTCGCAACGGGTCGCTGTAGCTCAGATCCGGGCCCGTCTCACCTCCGCCCATCAGCAGCAACGGCAACCCGATGGACTGACAGGCGTCATAGACCGGATCGACCGATCGGTCGTCGATGTGCAGGACGGTACGCGCGAGACCGGGTTCGACGACCACACCCCGGGCGCCACGGTCCTTGAGCTGCTGCACCGCCTCACCAGGGTTGGTTTCCAGCGCATCGACCGCCCCGCAGGCGAAGAAGAACTCCGGCCGCTGGGCGACCGCGTCGAAGACCGGGGCGTTTCCCTGCCCGCCCCACACGTCATTCGGCACACGCGCGGTGAGCCCCGCGCGTGAGATACCGAGCCGCTTGCACTCATCGAGATAGGCGGTCAGGCTGGGCGAGTTCATCGAATCGTCGACCGTCCAGCCGCGCGCCGCCACACCATCGAGGGTGCCCCCGAACTCGGCCCAGGTGCGATCCGGCAGAAACGCCGGAATCGGCGGGCACACCCGGGCGTCTATGATCGCGCTCACCATCGTCGGCCTCCGAGTGAGAACTCGTTCATCACCGGTGTCGCTGTTTCCGTCACGGACCTCAGCACCTTTCCTCACTCACAAGGTGACTTCGACGGGCAGGTGCTTGATGCCGTTGACGAAGTTGGAGCGCACCCGCGGAACGTCTCCGACCAGCTTGATGTCCGTCAGGCGCGGGATCAGCTCCTCGAACATGATGCGGATCTCGGTGCGGGCCAGCAGGTTGCCCAGGCACAGGTGCGGGCTGCCCTTGCCGAAGGTGATGTGGTCGTTGTCCCGCCGGGTGACGTCGAAGTCGTACGGGTTGCCGAAAACCTCCTCGTCGCGGTTGCCGGAGGCGAACCACATGACGACCTTGTCGCCTTCCTTGATCTGCTTGCCGCCGAGTTCGACATCGCGGGTGGCGGTGCGGCGGAAGTGGTAGACGGGGGACGCCCAGCGCAGGAACTCCTCCACCGCACCGGGGATCAGCGAGGGGTCTTCCTGTAGACGGGCGAGCTGCTCGGGGTGCTGGAGCAGGGCCAGCATGGAGTGGCTGATGGTGTGGCGGGTGGTCTCGTTGCCCGCGACCACCAGGAGCAGGAAGTAGTTGTCGAAGTCCTGCGCGGAGAGCGGGACGCCGTCGCGCGGGGTCTCGTTGACCAGCTTGGAGATCAGGTCGGTGCCGTCGCCGCCGCGCCGCTGCCGGGCCAACGCGCGCCCGTACTCGAAGACTTCGAGCGAGGCGGGGGAGCGGAACGGCAGGTCGCGGTACTTCTCGCTCTCCGCGCTGTGCAGCAGGACATCGGCGTAGTCGGGGTCGGTGTTGCCGATGATGCGGTTGCCCCAGTCGATGAGCTGCTGGTTGTCCTCCGGCGGTACATCGAGCAGCCGGGCGAGGACGTTGATGGGGAAGTCCGCGGAGACCTCCTTGACGAAGTCGAAGGTGCCCTTGGCCAGGGCCGCGTCCAGGGTGGTCGCGGTCAGTCCGCGCAGGAAGTCGGCGTAGCTGTTGATGACGCTCGCGCCGAACTGCCGCTGGAGGAGGCTGCGCAGCGCGCGATGGCGGACGCCGTCGAGTTCGAGGATGGAGGCGCGCTTCTTGATCTGGTCGTCGTCGACCTCCTCCAGGTTGACGAACCGCTGCGATGTGAAGGTCTCCGCGTCCCGGTCGACGCGGGCGATGTCGGCGTGCCGGGTGACAGCCCAGAAGCCGGAGTTGGGGGCCTCCTCGGGCTGCCAGTGGACGGGGTCCTCATGGCGCAGGGTGTGGAACATGCGCCAGGGGGTCGTGCCGTCGGTGAAGTTGCCGAGATCGGCCAGGTCGACATCGGCCAGGGGCAGCGGCTCGCGCACGGCCTCGGTCACGGACTGGGCGGTGGTGCTCATGGGGTGTGGCCTCCTCGGCATCACAGGTGGTAGGCGTACTCGGTGAACTCCCAGTCGGTGACATGCCGTTGGAAGCGTGCGACCTCGTCGCGCTTGTACGCGAGGTAGGAGGTGGTGAAGTCCTTGCCCAGCACCTCGGTGAGTGCGGTGTCCGCCTCCAGGGCGTCGAGGGCGTCGGGCAGGTTCATCGGCAGGACGGGGGACTTCGTGGTGTCGTAGCCGTAGCCTTCGAGCGGTGCGGGCGGCGCCTCGCCGGCCACCACCCCCAGCAGGGCCGCCGCGACCGTCCCGGCGATGAGCAGGTAGGGGTTGGCGCTCGCGTCGCCCAGGCGTAGTTCGAAGCGGGTGCCCGAGCCGCGCTCGGGCGGGATGCGGACCATGGCGCTGCGGTTGTCCAGCCCCCAGTCGATCAGCCAGGGGGCGAGGGTGTCGGGGCCGAAGCGCTTGTAGGAGTTGACGGTCGGATTGGCGAGCGCGGCCAGGGCGGGGGCATGGGCGAGGACACCGGCCACCGCGTGCTGTGCGACGGCCGAGAGGCCGTGCGGTGAGGACGGTGCGTCGAAGGCGTTCGCGTCTTCGTCGTCCACGCAGGACATATGCAGGTGGAAGCCCGAGCCTCCCACCCCGTTGAACGGCTTGGCCATGAAGGTGGCGAGGCGGCCCTCTTTGCGGGCGATTTCCTTGACCGCCGCCTTGAAGCGGAAGGCGCGGTCCGCGGCGGTCATGGCGTCCGAGTGGGTCAGGTTGATCTCGAACTGGGAGCCGTCGAACTCGTGGTTGCCGCTGCTGACGCCGATGTTCATGTCACGCAGCAGACGGAGGGTGCGCAGCAGGTGGTTGTCGCTGTCGGCACGCAGCCCCGCGGTGTAGACGACTCCCGCGACATCGCTGTAGCGGCGCCAGCCCGTGGGGGCGTCCTGAGCCGGGTCGCACAGGAAGTACTCCAGTTCGGGGCCCACCACCGGGTGCAGGCCGTGCTCGCGCCAGCGGTCCAGGACGGTGCGCAGCAGGTCGCGGGGGGACTCGGGGGCGGGCAGTCCGGTGGTCGGGTCGGTGACGTCGCCCAGGCAGGTGGCGACCCCGGGCTCCCACGGCAGGGCGGTCAGCGTGGTGAGGTCGGGGCGCACACAGATGTCGGGCAGGCCGGCGTCCAGGCCGCCGGGGACCGGGACCACATCGCCCTGGGGGCTGGTGTGGTACACGGCGCGGCAGAAGGCGAGGCCGTGGTCGCAGACCGAGGGCAGCTGGTCGAGTGGGACGTCCCGGCCGCGTTCGGTGCCGATGAGGTCGGGATAGGTCACCCGGACCACGTCGATGCCCTGGGCGGCCAGCCGCTCCATGTGGTGGCGGACGGGTGGGGTGTCGGATGCGCTCACCGGTGTCTCCTCTGGGGAAGGGGGCGCCTCCCAGGGCTCAGGGCGCTGGGGGAGAGAGGGAGGGGCGGCCTCGGACTGCGGATCTGGCAGGAAGTCGCCTTGTGGTTTGAGGTCAAACGGTAAGGATGGGCGTCACTTTCCCGCAAGGGTTCTGTCGCAGAAATTTATCCACCTGGATAGCTATTGACCAGGACGCCGCCCGCTCATACTTTGTTTGGAGCCAAACGAATTAGGGGTGAGGTGAACCGCACCCCTTTGACGGCAGGCCCCAGGGCCGGACCGTAGTCCGGGCCCCTTCTCCTCTCGCTCCGACGTCTACCCAGCATCAGGAGGACCGGCCATGAAGGTCGTCGTCGACATGAACAAGTGCCAGGACCACGGCCAGTGCGTCTTCGCCGCCCCGGACGTCTTCCGCTTCGACGACGCCGGACACCTGGCTTACGTCTCCGACCCCGGCGAAGCGTTGCGCGACGAGGTCGAGGAGGCCGCCGACGTGTGCCCGCTCCAGGCCATCCGGATCGAGGACTGAGCCATGAGCGCGACCGTTGTCGTGGCCGGTGCCTCCATGGCCGGCCTGCGCGCCGCCGAGCAGCTGCGCGCCGTCGGCTGGACCGGGCCGATCACCCTCGTCGGGGACGAGCCCCACATGCCCTACAACCGGCCACCGCTGTCCAAGGAGGTCCTGGCCGGCAAGGCATCCTTCGAATCGCTCGCCTTCCGGCCCCGGGCCGGCGTCGCGGACGTGCGGTGGCGGCTGGGCACCAGAGTCGTCGCAGCCGACCTCGACCGGCGTGTCGTGGACCTGGACGACGGGGAGACACTGCCGTACGACGGTCTGGTGGTGGCCACCGGCATGCGACCCAGGCGCCTCGGCTGCCCCGGCCCCGTCACCGGGCGGCACACCGTGCGTACCCGCAGCGACGCCCAGGGACTGCGGGAGGCGCTGACCCGGCCGGGCGCGCGCGTGGTCGTGGTCGGTGCCGGATTCATCGGCTGCGAGGTGGCCGCGACCGCCGTGACCCTCGGTGCCGCCGAGGTCACCGTCGTCGATCCGCTGCCGCTGCCCATGGTCGGACCCCTCGGTGAACTGCTCGCGACGGCGCTGCTGGCGCGCCACCAGCGGCAGGGCATCCGGTTCGCCCTCGGCACCGGCGTGACCGGGTTCCAGGGGGACGACCGGGTGACCGGCGTCGTCCTCGCCGACGGTACGGTCCTCGCCGCGGATGTCGTGGTCGAGTCGGTCGGCTCCCTCGCCAACACCGAATGGCTCGACGGCAACGGCCTCGACCTGACCGACGGCGTCCTCACCGATGAGCACCTGCGGGTCGGCGGCCGTCCCGATGTCGTCGCCGTCGGTGATGTCGCCCGCTTCCCCAACGCCCGGTACGACGGCGTGCCCCGCCGCGTCGAGCACTGGTCGATCCCGACCGACACCGCCAAGCACGCCGCCCGCGTGCTCGCCGCCCACCTGGACGGGGCCGGGCCGGACGGAGTCGGCCCGGACGGAGCCCCTGCCGGACTCACGCCGTTCGCCCCCCTGCCCACCTTCTGGAGCGACCAGCACGATTTCCGGCTCCAGTCCTTCGGCGCCCCCGCCCTCGGCAAGCAGGACGTGCGGGTGCTGGACGGCGACCCCGACGGGGACGTCCTGGTCGGCTACCACACCGACGGCCGGCTGGTCGGTGTCGTCGCCCTCGGCGGCCGGGCCACCGCGGCAGCCGCCGCCCGCTACCGCGCCGAACTGCTGAAGCAGCCCGCCCTCACCGCATAAGGAAACCCAAGTGACCAGTGTCCGTGGATACTTCCACCCCAAGACGGCGACGGGTGCCTCGTCGCTGATCCCCGCCCCGCCCTGGCACTACTCCGGCGACCTGCTCACCGTGGAGTACCGCACCGATCCGGCCCGGGTGCGGGAGCTGCTGCCCCAGCCGCTGGAGCTCGCCGACGAGGACCCCGGCGCGGTGGCTCTGATCTGGGCCGACTGGCAGTCCTGCGCCGCCCCCGGCGAGGAACTGCTCGACCCGGTGCGCGCCCAGTACAAGGAGGCGTTCGCGGTCGTCCGCTGCCAGTACCAGGGGCAGACCTACACACGCTGCGTCTACATCTGGGTGGACAAGGACTTCGCCATCGCGCGCGGACTGCACCAGGGCTACCCGAAGAAGCTCGGCTCGATCCACCAGACCCGCCCCCACCCCCATGGGCCCGCCCCCCGCATCGAGGCCGGTGCCCGCTTCGGCGCCACCCTCGCCGCCGCCGACCGGCGCCTCGCCCAGGCCGTCGTCACCCTGCGCGAGCCCGCCGAGACCAACGGCTTCGTCAACGGCCACCCGATGGCCCATCACCGCTGGCTGCCCTCCATCGAGAAGGGCAAGGGCCTCGCCCTCGACGAGCTGATCGAATCCGGCGCCGCCGCCTTCGAGGGCGGACAGCCCTGGGTGGGCGACGCCGACCTGGAGCTGTTCGAGGCGCCCACCGAAGAACTGGCCCGGCTGGAGGTCCGCGAGCCGATCGCCGCTTACTACCGGCAGGTCGGCGTGGTGTGGGACGGCGGCCGGCTGCTGGAGTCGAACACCTCCGGTGCCCAGTGAGCCCGTACCGCGCATCGATCATCAGGAGCCCCAGGACATGAGTGAACACATCAGCACCGTCGCCGGAGTCGCCGTCGACACCCGGCACTGGATCGGCGGTGAACGCGTCGCCTCCACCGCGACCTTCACCGACGTCTCACCCATCGACGGCAGCATCCTCGGCGAGATCGCCCGCGGCACCGCGACGGAGGCCGCGGCGGCCGTCGCCGCCGCCAAGGCCGCCTTCCCCGGCTGGGCCGCCACCCCGCGCGCCGAGCGCGCCCGCCTTCTGCACGCCATCGCCGACGGCGTCGACAAGCGCATCGAAGAGCTGTCCATCGTCGAAACCACCGACAACGGCGCCCTCCTGCGTTCGCACCGCCGCGGCGTCATGCCCCGGGTGGCGCACAACTTCCGCTTCTTCGCCGACTGGCTGCTGAAGCTGGAGCACGAGGACTTCGAGACCCGCGGCCACACCAACACCGTCAGCTGGGACCCGGCCGGCCCGAGTGTGCTGATCACTCCGTGGAACGCCCCGCTGATGCTGGCGACCTGGAAGATCGCCCCGGCGCTGGCCGCCGGGAACACCGTTGTCCTCAAGCCCGCCGAATGGACCCCGCTGACCGCCTCGCTGCTCGCCGACATCGCGGCCGAGGCCGGGCTGCCGGCGGGTGTCCTCAACGTCGTGCAGGGCTACGGCGCCGAGATCGGCGACGCCCTCACCTCCCACCCGGACGTCCGCCGGATCAGCTTCACCGGCTCCGTGCCGACCGCGCGGCACATCGCCGCCTCGGCCGCCGCCAACCTGACGCCGCTGAGCCTGGAACTCGGCGGGAAATCCCCGCTGCTGGTGTTCGCCGACGCCGATCTCGATCTGGCCGTCGACCTGGCGGTGGAGCAGTACGACAACGCGGGCCAGGTCTGCCTGGCCGCGACCCGCATCCTGGTCGAAGAGCCCCTCGCCGAGGAGTTCACCCGCCGGTTCGTGGCGAAGGCCGCGGCACTGAGGCAGGGCGACCCGCGGGACGCGGCCACCGACCTCGGCCCCAACATCCACCCCCGCCAGCTGGAGAAGATCGACGGGTTCGTGCAACGGGCGCTCGCGGCGGGTGCCCGCGCGGTCGTCGGCGGCCACCGGGGCGACGGCCAGTACTACGCGCCGACCCTGCTCACGGATGTCACCCAGGACTCCGAGATCGTCCAGGAGGAGGTCTTCGGTCCCGTACTGACGCTCCAGACCTTCACCTCCGAGGACGAGGCGATCCGGCTCGCCAACGACACCCGCTTCGGGCTGGCCGCCACCGTCGCCACCGGCGACCACGAACGCGCCGAACGCGTCACCGCCCAACTGGTGGCGGGCACCGTCTGGGTCAACTGCTTCTTCGTCCGCGACCTCCAGGCGCCCTTCGGCGGCAGCCGGCACTCGGGCGTGGGCCGGGAGGGCGGCACCTGGAGCTTCGACTTCTACTGCGACGTGAAGAACACCGTGACCGCTCCGAAGGGTTGGCAGGACCATGGGTGAGATCGTCGGGGCGGGGCTGCTCGCCCATGTGCCCACCATCGTGCTGCCGCGGGAGACCCGGCTGGAACTGAACGAGGGCAAGGAGATCACCCTCGTCACGGGTCTGCGGCAGCTGCGCAAGGACGTCTTCGAACGCGAGGACTACGACACCGTCGTCGTCCTGGACTCGCACTGGGCGACCACCGTCGAGTTCGTCGTCACGGCGCAGCCGCGCCGGGCGGGCCTGTTCACCTCCGAAGAGCTGCCGCGCGGCATGTGCCGGATGCCCTACGACTACCCCGGCGACGCCGAACTCGCCCGCAACATCGCGTCGTTCGCCGGCAAGCACGGCACCTGGATCACCGCGATCGACGACGCGTATCTGCCGATCTACTACGCCACGATCAACCTGTGGAAGTTCCTCGGCGAGGGCCTGCCTGACAAACGGTGGGTCACCATCGGCGTCTGTCAGACCGGCGACATGGAGGACCATCTGCGGCTGGGTCGGGCGCTGGCCGACGGTATCGCCGCCACCCCGGGCCGCCGGGTGCTGCTCATCGCCTCCGGTGCCCTCTCGCACACCTTCTGGCCACTGCGCGAGTTGCGCGACCACGAGTCCGGCGACCCGAGGCACATCTTCACGCCGGAAGCACGCGAGGCGGACTACGAGCGCATCGCCTGGTTCAAGGAGGGCCGCCACGACAGGGTCCTCGACACGATGGACGAGTTCTGGCGGTACAAGCCCGAGGCGAAGTTCTTCCACTACCTGATGTTGGCCGGCGCCCTCGGCGAGCAGGCGTGCACCGCCGGGGCCCGCCAGTACGGCGACTACGAGAACTCCATCGGCACCGGTCAGGTCCACCTCTGGTTCGACCGCCCCGCCGACGGCTGGACCGGAACCGGCCTGCCCACCCCCGCCCCGACCCCGCGCACCCCGCACAGCCGCAGCTAGGAGTCCCGCCATGCCCGAATACCGCCGCATCCTCCTCGACGGCGCCGCCGTCCAGGTCACCGTCGACGGGGACCAGCTCGTCGCCGGGGACGGCCGTAGCGTCAAGGTCGTGGACGCCCACCACCTTCCCCCGGTCGTCCCCTCCAAGGTCATCGCCGTCCACCTCAACCACCGCAGCCGTGTCGACGAGTTCCAGATCGGCCTGCCCGACACCCCCACCTACTTCCACAAGCCGATCTCGGCACTGAACAGTCACCGGGGCGCGATCGTCCGCCCCGATGGCTGCAAGTGGCTCAACTACGAGGGCGAGGTCGCCATCGTCATCGGGAAGCTCGCGCGCAACATCGACCCGGCCGACGCGGGGGAGTACATCGCCGGATACACCGTCGCCAACGACTACGGTCTGCACGACTTCCGGGACACCGACGCGGGTTCGATGCTCCGGGTGAAGGGCTCCGACACCCTGTGCCCGCTCGGCCCGGGCCTGGTCACCGACTGGGACTTCCACGGCAAGCGGCTGCGCACCTACGTCAACGGCGAGGTGGTCCAGGACGGTTCCACCGACGAGATGACGTGGGACATGCACTACCTCGTCGCCGACATCGCCCGCACCATCACCCTGTACCCCGGCGACGTGCTGCTGTCGGGGACACCGGCCAACTCCCGGCCCGTGCAGCCCGGGGACGTCGTGGAGGTGGAGGTCGAAGGGCTCGGCCGCCTCACCAACCACATCGTCACCGGCCCCACGGCCATCAGGACCGACGTCGGCGCCCAGCCCACCGAGTCCGAGGAGGTCCTGTCCACCGCCCTCGGCGGCGACTGGGAGTTCCGTGGCATCAGAGCGCCGAAGCGTTGAGCGAAGGGCCGGGGGTAGGGTCGATGGCATGACCGACTCCGTCGAGCACGCTCGCGAGAGGCGCACCCGCAAGCGCGTGAACCACTACGGGACGGGCCGGGTCGCCCTGCTGGACGCCGCCGTCCGCGTGGTGGCCCGCGGCGGACTGCGCAAGCTCACCTACCGGGCCGTGGCGGAGGAGGCCGGCGTCACCCACGGGCTGGTCGTGCACCACTTCGGATCGCGGGACACGCTGATCGAGGAGGCTGTCACCCACGCCGTGCGCACGTCCCTGAGTACCAGTGCGCTCGACACCGGCACGGGCAAGGCGGCCGACTTCGTCAGCGGGCTCACGGACATGGTCGAGTCCGACCCCGAGTTGCAGGCGTTCCAGTACGAGCTGCTGCTGGAGGCACGGCGCAGACCGGAGCTGCTGCCCCATCTGCGGGGCCTGTACGAGGAGTACTTCGAGGCCAGCCGACGGGAGCTGTCCCGGATGAGTCCCCTGCCGGTGAGCCGCGGACTGTCCCGGCTGGTCTTCGCCGCGCTGGAGGGACTGGTGCTGCACCAGCTGGTCTTCGGCGAGCGCGACGTCACCGAAGAGGCCCTGTCGGAACTGAGGACCTTGCTCGAAGGTCTGACCGAGGGCCCGGCCGGAGACTGACCCTTCCCTTCGTGTCCCTTTCTGTCCCTTTCCTGTCCTTCCCGCGCTCGGCCGCCCGTTCGGGCAGGCGGCACCGGCGGCGTCCGCAACGGCTCCGGCACCCCGGCCGCCCATGGGCCGGCCGGCGCCGTGATCCCGGCTCCGCCCAGGGCGCGTCGAAAGCGGGACGTTCCGCCCTGAACGGATGTCGACGCGGACGGCGCCCTTCTCTTCCGCACCCATGCACCGACGTGGTCTGGAGGACCGCATGACCGTTACCACCCACGCTGAATGGCTCAGCAGAGCCAAGGAGCTGGACCTGCCCGGGGCGCACCTCATCGACGGTGCCGAGGAAGCCGGTGGCGGCGGCACGTTCCGTGCGGTCTCGCCGCGCGACGGCCAGGTCCTGACCGAAGTCGCCGACGGTGGTGCGGCCGAGGTCGACGCCGCCGTCGCCGCGGCCCGCCGGGCGTTCGACACCGGCCCATGGCCGCGGCTGGCCCCCGGCGACCGGGGACGGACGCTGGTGCGCCTCGCCGACCTGCTCGAAGAACACCGGTCCGAGCTGGCGCTCACCATCAGCCTGGAGATGGGCAAACCCGTCACCGACGCCCACGACATCGAACTCCGGGCCGTCATCAACACCTTCCGCTGGTACGGGCAGCTCGCCGACAAGCTCACCGACGAGTCCCCGCACACCACACCGGACGCGCTCGCCCTGGTCACCCGGGAGCCATCCGGTGTCGTCGGTGCGGTCGTCCCCTGGAACTTCCCGCTCACGCTGGCCGGCTGGAAGGTCGCCCCCGCGCTGGCCGCCGGCTGCACGGTCGTCCTCAAACCCTCGGAGAACTCGCCCCTGTCGGCGCTGCTGCTCGCCCGCATCGCCCTGGAAGCCGGTCTGCCCCCGGGCGTGCTCAACGTCGTCAACGGCAACGGCCCGGTGGCCGGCCGGGCCCTCGGCCTGCACCCGGACGTCGACGTGCTGGCCTTCACCGGCTCCACCGCCGTGGGCCGCCACTTCCTGCGCTATTCCGCCGACTCCAACCTCAAGCGCGTCTGGCTGGAGCTGGGCGGCAAGTCGCCCAACATCGTCCTGCCCGACGCTCCCGACCTGGAGAAGGCCGCGGCGACGGCCGCCTGGGGCATCTTCTTCAACCAGGGTGAGATGTGCACCGCACCCTCGCGGCTGCTGGTGCACTCCTCCATCGCCGACCGGGTCACCGAGGCCGTCGTGGAGCGTGCACGCACCCTGCGGGTGGGCGATCCCCTCGACCCCGCCACCGAGATGGGCGCCCTGGTCGGAGAGCAGCACCTCACCCGCGTACTCGACCACGTCCGCACGGGATGCGAGGACGGCGCCCGCCTGCGCACCGGCGGCGCCCGGACGCGCACCGAATCCGGGGGCGTCTACATCGAACCGACCGTCTTCGACCGGGTCACCCCGGGCAGCCGACTGGCGCGCGAGGAAATCTTCGGGCCTGTGCTGTCGGTGCTCACCTTCGACGACGTCGACGAGGCCGTCGCCCTCGCCAACGACACCGAGTACGGGCTCGCGGCCGGCCTGTGGACCTCCGACCTGTCCACCGCCCACCGGGTCTCCCGGGCACTCAAGGCCGGCACGGTCTGGGTCAACTGCTACGAGGAGGGCGACCTGACCGTGCCCTTCGGCGGCATGAAGCAGTCCGGCAACGGACGCGACAAGTCCGTGCACGCCCTGGAGAAGTACACCGAACTGAAGAGCACCTGGATCCAGTTGTGACCCACCATCCACCTGTGACCCATCGCCCCCTCATCGCGATACCCGCCCGCTTCTCCGCCAGCACGTCGGCCCTGCGCTACGCGGCGGAGGTCACCGCCCGTGCCCTGATCGAGGCCGTGTGGCGGGCGGGCGGTGAGCCCGTCACCGTCCACCCGCATGCCCCGGACGGCACCGCCGACCCTTCGGAGGTCGCCGCCCGCCTCGCCCGATTCGACGGCGTCCTGCTCCCGGGCGGCGGTGACCTCGCCCCCCACCGCTACGGCGACGGGCACGCCCACGAGGCCGTCTACGACGTCGACGACCAGCAGGACGGCTTCGACCTGGAACTCGCCCGGCAGGCCCTCGTCGGCGGGCTGCCGATGCTGGCCGTCTGCCGCGGTCTCCAGGTGGTCAACACGGTCCTCGGCGGGACACTGCACCAAGACATGGGCGGCCCCGGACGCGAGCACCGCCACCTCCGGCACCCCGTCTCCTTCGCCTCGGGCTCGGCCCTGGCCCGCATCACCGGCGTCGACAAGGCGGAGGCGTCCTGCTACCACCATCAGCGCGTGGATCGGCTGGGGGAGGGACTGACCGTCACCGCCCGCGCCGCCGACGGGACGACGGAGGCGGTCGAACTCACCGAGCGCGACGGCTGGTTCCTGGCCGTGCAGTGGCATCCGGAGGACACCGCACACGAGGACCCGGCGCAGCAGCGCCTCTTCGACGGACTGGTGAGGGCCGCAGGCGGAAGTAGCCGAAAGGGAGCGGAAGTAGCTGGAGAGGAGTCGAAGTAGCTGAAGGGGAGCGGAGGTTGCTGAAAAGGAAAAGGAGCGGGGCCCGGTCAGCCCTTGGCGCGTCGACCGCTGCGGCGCGGCGTGGGCTCCGCTCCGTTCAACAGGGACCGGCGTCGCTCCTCGCCCCCCTCCTCGACCTGTAGGACCACGCGCCGCAACCCTTCGGCGAGGGTGCGGCACTCCGCGTCGCTCAGCTGGGCCGTGACGAAGGCTTCCTCGTCGTTGAAGGCGGGGAACACCCGGCGCATGAAGTCCTCGCCCTTTTTGGTGAGAGCCAGCAGCACCAGCCGTCCGTCGGTCGGGTGATCGGCGCGCCGCAGCAGACCGCGTGACTCCAGTGTGCGGGCCACCCCGGTCAGCGTGCCCTTGGAGATCCCCGCCTCCTCCGCCACGTGGCGGGTCTCGGACTCACCCCACACCCACACCACCCACAGCACCACAAAAGCGGTCCAGGTCAGATCCGCGCCACGCAACACGGAGTTCTCCAGGTGCTGACGCACCGCGGACGCGGCCCGGTAGATATTGGCCACCGCGGCCATCTGTTCCCGCCGGACGGGAATGCCACCGAGCTTCGCCTCCGCGAGCTTCTCCGCCTCGCTGATGGACCGCTGGCCTGGCACGGTGCCTCCCTAGCATCGTCGCCGGATCACGGGCTCGTACGGCCCGCGATCGTTCGGCACCAAATTGTACGGGCGCGCGACGACCGAGCCCCTGGCGATGCCGTCCCCGCAGCGCCAGGGCGGCTCCGCCCACGGCTCCGGCCCGAGCCGCACCAGATGAGGATTGGCAGGTCAGGGGGCGTGTAGCCTGGGAAAATGTTGCGTGAGGTCACTGCGACCCGTTATGTCGCGCCGCTGCGCGAGGGCGGCTCCGTGCCGGGAATCGTCGAGGCGGACGACTGTGGGACGTACGTCGTCAAGTTCACCGGCTCGGCGCAGGGGCGCAAGGCGCTGGTCGCCGAGGTGGTCGTGGGCGAGCTGGCGCGGGCCCTCGGGCTGCGCTTCCCCGAGCTGGTCCTGGTGCGCTTCGATCCGGCGATCGCCGCGCACGAGCCGCACCAGGAGGTACGCGACCTGCACGGCGCCAGCGCCGGTGTCAACCTCGGCCTGGACCATCTGCCGGGCGCGCGGGACTTCACCCCCGAGGTGGCGCGGACCTTCCCCATCGACCCGTTGGAGGCGGGCCGGATCGTCTGGCTCGACGCGCTGACCGTCAACGTCGACCGCACCGTGCACAGCTCCAACCTGATGATCTGGCCGACCCTGGGCATCGCACCGCCGCGGCTGTGGCTGATCGACCACGGCGCCGCCCTCGTCTTCCACCACCGCTGGGACGGCGCGGACCCCGCGAAGGCGTACGACTTCCGGCACCACGCCCTCGGCCGCCTCCGCGTCCCCGACTCCGCCGGGGCACCGGAGACGTATGCCGCGCCGGACGTCCGCGCGGCCGACGCCGAACTGGCGCCCAGGGTGACGCGTGACCTGCTGTGCGAGGTCACGGCCGCGGTACCGGACGCATGGCTGGCCGGGGAGCCCGGCGGCGCGACGCCGGACGAGGTCCGGCAGGCGTACGTCGACCATCTGCACGCGCGCGTGCGGGTGTCACCGGCATGGATTCCCACGGACTTCCCCACCGGGGAGGAACGCGACGCCGAGGACGCCCGTCGGGCGGCGCGCACCCGGGAAGGGCGTCCGACGTGGCTCAAGCAGGTCCCCGACCTGCACGGCAGACCGGGAGCGGAACAGGACTGGTCGGCGCATCTGGGATGACCCGGCGGATGGAGATCGGGTAGCGCACCGGATGCCGATGGCTGCCCCGCGCCGCCCGGCCGGCCCGGGAACCGCTCACGGCCGACGGCGGTGCGGCGGCCCGTATGCGACCGAGTGGCCCCAGGCACGTCCCTCGCCACTCGCCCCTGGGTCACTCGTCCCTGGGCCGCTCGGACGGCTGAGGGCGGGCGTCCGCGGCCGGCCTCAGCCCGCCAGCTGCTCGTACGCCGGGAGCGTCAGGAAGTCCGCGTAGTCCTCGTCGAGGGCGACCCGGAGCAGCAGGTCGTGCGCCTGCTGCCAGTGGCCGGCGGCGAAGGCGTCCTCGCCGATCTCGGCGCGGATGTCGGCCAGTTCCTCGGCGGCGACCTTGCGGGCCAGTTCGGGGGTGGCCCGCTCGCCGTTCTCGAACTCGACGCCCGCGTTGACCCACTGCCAGATCTGGGAGCGGGAGATCTCGGCGGTGGCCGCGTCCTCCATGAGGTTGAAGATGGCGACCGCGCCGAGGCCGCGCAGCCACGCCTCGATGTAACGGATGCCGACCTGCACGGCGTTGACCAGGCCCGGGTAGGTCGGCTTGGCGTCCAGGGTGTCGACGGCGATCAGGTCGGCCGCCGTGACATGGACGTCCTCGCGCAGCCGGTCCTTCTGGTGCGGCCGGTCGCCGAGCACCCGGTCGAAGGACTCCAGCGCGATCGGGACCAGATCGGGGTGGGCGACCCAGGAGCCGTCGAAACCGTCGTTCGCCTCACGGTCCTTGTCCGCCTTGACCTTCTCGAAGGCGACCTTGTTGACCGCCTCGTCACGCCGTGACGGGATGAACGCGGCCATGCCGCCGATCGCGTGGGCGCCGCGCTTGTGGCAGGTGCGGACGACGAGTTCGGTGTACGCGCGCATGAACGGGGCCGTCATCGTGACGGCGTTGCGGTCCGGCAGGACGAACTTCGGCCCGCCGTCCCGGAAGTTCTTGATGATCGAGAACAGGTAGTCCCAGCGGCCCGCGTTCAACCCGGAGGCGTGGTCGCGGAGTTCGTAGAGGATCTCCTCCATCTCGTACGCGGCCGTGATCGTCTCGATGAGAACGGTGGCGCGGACGGTGCCCTGCGGGATGCCGACGTAGTCCTGCGCGAACACGAACACGTCGTTCCAGAGGCGGGCCTCCAGGTGCGACTCCGTCTTCGGAAGGTAGAAGTACGGGCCCTTGCCGAGGTCCAGCAGGCGCTGCGCGTTGTGGACGAAGTACAGGCCGAAGTCGACCAGGGCGCCGGGCACTTGGGTGCCGTCGGCGTCGACCAGGTGGCGCTCGTTCAGATGCCAGCCGCGCGGGCGCAGCACGACCGTCGCCAGCTCGGCGTCCGGGCGCAGGGCGTACGACCTGCCGCTGCCGGGGTCGGTGAAGTCGATGTTCCGGGTGTACGCGTCGATCAGGTTGACCTGGCCGAGGACGACGTTCTCCCAGGTGGGCGCGGAGGCGTCCTCGAAGTCCGCGAGCCACACCCGCGCGCCGGAGTTGAGCGCGTTGATGGTCATCTTGCGGTCGGTGGGGCCGGTGATCTCGACCCGGCGGTCGTTCAGGGCCGCGGGGGCCGGGGCCACCTGCCAGGAGTCGTCCGCGCGGATCGCGGCGGTCTCCGGGAGGAAGTCGAGCGTGGAGGTCCGGGCGATCTCGGTGCGGCGCTCCGCCCGGCGGGCGAGAAGCTCGTCACGGCGCGGCGTGAAACGCCGGTGCAGCTCGGCCAGGAAGGCGAGCGCCGCGTCGGTGAGGACCTCCTCCTGCCGGGGCAGCGGCTCGGCGTCGACGATGGCCAGCGGGGACGGCGCTGGTGCGGACATGAGCGGTCACTTCCTTCAGCGGTGGCACCGGGTGCCGGTCGTCGTTCCGTGAGGCCCGTGGAGCGCGGTCGGGCGCTTCTAGAAAATGGATACTAGTTTCCTCATTGTGGAACTTCAATGGTTTGTTGATGTCGAGATTCTCCGGGGCGGGGCAAGCCGGCGCTCGGTGCCACGCCGCTCACTCGAGGTGGACCAGGTCGGCCTCCGTGTCGATGTCGTACGGCCGTGCCACGTCCCCGCACTCGACGAGCGTGATCGCCTCCTCGTGCGCCTTCAGGTAGGAGCGGGCGCCCCGGTCCCCGGTCGCCGCGGCGGCGATGCCCGGCCAGTGGGCGCGGCCGAGCAGGACCGGGTGACCGCGCACGCCGGCGTAGGCCGCGGAGACGAGGGATGCCTCGTCCCGGTACGCGGCGCGTACCCGGCCCACCGCCTCGGCCCCGATGCCCGGCTGGTCGACCAGCGAGACCAGGGCCGCCCGGGTGCCCGTGCCGACGAGCGAGTCCAGCCCGGCCCGCAGCGAGGAGCCCATGCCCGCGGCCCAGTCCGGGTTGTCCACGAGCACACAGCCGCCGAGGTCGGCCCGCTCCCGCACGGTGTCCGCCGCGGCGCCCAGGACCACGTGGACGCGTGCGCAGCCGGCCGCGCGCAGCACGGCGACCGCGTGCTCCACCAGCGGCCTGCCCCGGTGTTCCAGCAGCGCCTTGGGCCGGCCGCCGAGCCGTCGTCCACCGCCCGCGGCGAGCAGCAGCCCGGCGACCGCGGCCCCGTTGCCCTGGTTGTCCGTCATAGGTCCTGCATACCCGACGCCGGGAGTGGCGCCCCCGACGCCGGGAGAGGCGCCCGGTGCCGTGGGACTGAATATCGGCCCGCGGAGTGGCGCGGCGCGCGTCGGGTGGCGTTTACTGGCCCGCGTCCCCGGCACCCGACCGGCGCCGCGGGCACCGGGCTGGGGCCGCGAGGGGTACGCGCCCCGCGGAGCGAGAGGGGGAGGGCCGTGTTGCGGAGTCTGGGGCAGATGCCGATGACCGGCAGCGACGAGGACACGAGGGTGGCGGAGCTGCGGATCGCGGTCTCCCGGCTGCGGCGGGAACTCGCCGCGCACCCGGCCGAGTTCCGGGACCGCGCGATAGCCGAGGACGAGCTGGCGGTGCTGGCCGCGATGACCTCCGACGGCCACCCGGAGATCCCGCGCCTGCGTCGCTCCCTGCTGCTGATCGCGGGCGCGATCGGCTCGGTGAGCGCCCTGGCACATGGGCTTTCGGAGGTCCGCGCGGCGGTGGACCTGTTCGGGGAACCACCGCGGAGCTAGCCCGCCGCAGAGCTGGACGCTGCGGAGCCGGCCCGGGGGCGCCGACGCGGTGTCGTCCCGCTCGCTCCTCGGTTGGCGGCGGCCCTCGCTCGTGGCGCCTGCCGGGATGGGTGTGGCCCGCCCAGGGGGCCGAGTGGGGCGAGGTGCGGCCGAAAGCGGCCCGGTCATCGGCGCGGTCGATGTGGACGCGGCCCGGTCGGCCATGCCGGGCAGGCCCGACATCGCGTCCGGTGGCGGCATGGCGTCGAAGCCATCGTCCATGCGTCCACTCGCCGTGCTCTGCGTCTTCTGCCGCGGGCCCGGCCGCGGCGTCGTGCCTTCCCGGCCGCCGTCAGGAAGTCGAGTCGGCCAGGGAGCGGGACAGTTCCGTCGCCACCTGCCGGAGCACCGGCACGATCTGCTCCGTCGCCGCATCCGTGACCCGGCCCGCCGGACCGGAGATCGAGAGGGCGGCGGCCGTGGGGGAGTCGGGCACCGGGACCGCGAGGCAGCGGACGCCGATCTCCTGCTCGTTGTCGTCGACCGCGTAACCGAGGCGGCGCACATCCGCCAGGGCGGCCAGGAAGCCGTCCGGCGTGGTGATGGTCCGCTCGGTGGCCGCGGGCATGCCGGTGCGGGACAGGAGGGCGCGCACCTCGTCGTCGGGCACGGCCGCGAGCAGCGCCTTGCCCACCCCCGTGGAGTGCGGCAGCACACGCCGGCCGACCTCGGTGAACATGCGCATCGAGTGCTTGGACGGCACCTGCGCCACGTACACGACCTCGTCCCCGTCCAGCAGCGCCATGTTCGCCGTCTCGCCGGTCTCCTCGACCAGGCGCGCCAGATAGGGGCGGGCCCAGGTGCCGAGCAGCCGGGAGGCGGACTCGCCGAGCCGGATCAGGCGCGGTCCGAGGGCATAACGGCGGTTCGCCTGCTGGCGGACGTAACCACAGGACACAAGCGTCCGCATCAGCCGGTGGATGGTCGGCAGCGGCAGCCCGCTGCTCGCGGACAGCTCGCTCAGGCCGACCTCGCCGCCGACGTCCGCCATCCGTTCCAGCAGGTCGAAGGCGCGCTCCAGGGACTGGACCCCACCGCTGGCGGACTTGACGGAGTCGGTGGTGCTGGCGCTGGACGACGGCGGCACGGCGCGTTCCTTTCGACTGGCGGGAAGTCAGAAGCCTACCGGGGCGGCCGGTTGACTCGCCGCTGGTGCAGAGCTAGGTTCTGCTCATCGGAATTTTAATTCCGCTAAGTGGAAAGGTCTAGTGTGGGTGCTCGACGCGCCCTGCCTCGAAGCGTGCCCTTGACGCCGACGGGGTGGGAGTGAAGACTCCTTCAACAGATCGTTGAATTCCGTTACGTGGGCGTATATCCCGTTTCCTGGCAGTGAACGGTGGCGGAGAGGGGTGCGGGTGTCCGACGCTGAACTGGTGCTGCGCTCGACGCGCGTCATCACCCCGGAGGGGACGCGGGCCGCCTCGGTCGCCGTCGCCGCCGGCAAGATCACGGCCGTACTGCCGTACGACGCGCCCGTGGCCGACAGCACCCGCCTGGAGGACGTCGGCGACCACGTCCTGCTGCCGGGCCTGGTCGACACCCATGTGCACATCAACGACCCGGGCCGCACCGAGTGGGAGGGCTTCCGGACCGCCACGCGCGCGGCCGCGGCCGGTGGCATCACCACCCTCGTGGACATGCCCCTCAACTCCCTGCCGCCGACCACCACGGTCGGCCACCTCCGCACCAAGCGGGCCGTCGCCGCCGATCAGGCCCATGTGGACGTCGGCTTCTGGGGCGGCGCCCTGCCCGGCAACGTCAAGGACCTGCGTCCGCTGCACGAAGCCGGGGTCTTCGGCTTCAAGGCGTTCCTGTCACCGTCCGGCGTGGACGAGTTCCCGCATCTCGACCAGGACGGGCTCGCCCGGTCGCTGGCCGAGATCGCCTCCTTCGACGGCCTGCTGATCGTGCATGCCGAGGACCCGCACCACCTGTCCGCCGCCCCGCAGCACGGCGGCCCGAGGTACGCCGACTTCCTCGCCTCCCGCCCGCGCGAGGCCGAGGACACGGCCATCGCGCGGCTGATCACGCAGGCCCGACGGCTCGACGCGCGCGTGCATGTGCTCCATCTGTCGTCGAGCGACGCGCTGGAGCCGATCGCCGCCGCCCGCGCCGACGGCGTACGCATCACCGTGGAGACCTGCCCGCACTACCTCACCCTGACCGCCGAGGAAGTCCCCGACGGTGCCAGCGAGTTCAAGTGCTGCCCGCCCATCCGCGAGGCCGCCAACCGGGACCTGCTCTGGCAGGCACTGGCCGACGGCACGATCGACTGTGTCGTCACCGACCACTCGCCCTCCACCGCCGCCCTGAAGACGCCCGACTTCGCCACCGCCTGGGGCGGCATCTCCGGCCTCCAGCTGAGCCTGGCCGCCGTCTGGACCGAGGCACGGCGGCGCGGCCACGACCTGGCGGACGTCGTGCGCTGGATGTCCGCTCGCACGGCCGCGCTCATCGGCCTCGACGCCCGCAAGGGCGCCATCGCCGCGGGCCGCGACGCCGACTTCGCCGTCCTCGCCCCGGACGAGACCTTCATCGTCGACCCGGCCCGCCTCCAGCACCGCAACCGGGTCACGGCGTACGCCGGCAGGACCCTGCACGGCGTCGTGAAGTCCACCTGGCTGCGCGGCGAACGCATCGTCGCCGACGGCGAGTTCACCGATCCGAAGGGCCGTCTGCTGAGCCGTACTCCCTGACCTGTACCCCTGTGCCGTCCCACCCCACCCCACCCCGCACCCGCACCCGTCCCCGCAGTGGCCGACTCCCGGAAGGAACCCCTGATCACCGTGACGGCGATTCCCCGCTTCACCGGCGACGCACACCCCTACGGAGGCGGTGACCCGTACGCGGACTACCGCACCGCCGACTTCCCCTTCAGCCACCACGCCGACCTCGCCGACCGCCGGCTCGGCGCCGCGGTCATCGCCGCCAACGACGAGTTCTTCGCCCAGCGGGAGAACCTGCTGCTGCCCGAGCGCGCCGAGTTCGACCCCGAGCACTTCGGGCACAAGGGCAAGATCATGGACGGCTGGGAGACACGCCGTCGCCGTGGCGCCGACGCCGCCCACCCCTGGCCCGCCGCCGAGGACCACGACTGGGCGCTGATCCGGCTCGGCGCGCCCGGCGTCGTGCGCGGCATCGTCGTCGACACCGCGCACTTCCGGGGCAACCACCCGCAGGCCGTGTCCATCGAGGGCGCCCGCGTGCCCGGCTCCCCGTCGCCCGAGGCCCTGCTGTCCGACGACGTGAAGTGGACGACGCTCCTCCCGCGCACCCCCGTCGGCGGCCACGCGGCCAACGGCTTCGAGATCGCCGTCGAACAGCGCTTCACGCACCTGCGGGTCAACCAGCATCCGGACGGCGGCATCGCGCGCCTGCGCGTGTACGGCGAGGTCGTGCCCGATCCCGCGTGGCTGGCCGTGCTCGGCACCTTCGACGTGGTCGCCCTGGAGAACGGCGGCCGGGTCGAGGACGCCTCCGACCGCTTCTACTCGCCGGCCACCAATACCATCCGGCCGGGCCGCTCCCGCACGATGGACGACGGCTGGGAGACGCGCCGCCGCCGCGACCGGGGCCATGACTGGATCCGCTACCGGCTCGCCGCCCGGTCGGCGGTCCGCGCGGCCGAGATCGACACCGCCTGTCTCAAGGGCAACAGCGCCGGCTGGGCGTCGGTGTCCGTGCGGGACGGCGAGGGCGGCGCGGGCGGCGAGTGGACGGAGATCCTTCCGCGCACCCGCCTCCAGCCGGACACGAACCACCGCTTCGTCCTGCCGGAACCGGCCGTCGGTACCCACGCGCGCGTGGACATCCATCCGGACGGCGGCATTTCGCGGCTGCGCCTGTACGGCTCCCTGACCGACGAGGGCGCGGCCCGCCTGGCGGCCCGCCACCAGGAACTGGACGGCTGAGCCCCACGGCCACCCACCTGCGTAGGCCGACAGCACGCGACCCGTCCGGAGCCCGCGGCCGAAGCCGTGCGGGCCGTGCGGGCCGTGCGGGCCGAGCGGGCCGAGCGGGCCGAGCGGGCTTCGTGGGCGCAGTCCCCGGGGGGGCGGACACCACAGCGCGCCCGCGCGCCGAAGCGGCCGGACCCGCAGCACCGTGGCCCAGGGCGGCGACAAGCAGGGGCGGACGGGCGGGCTGTTCTCGATGTGTGCCGGGTGGGGCGATGAGTTGCGGGGGCGCGCGGGGTCTTCAGTGTTGACAGCAGATCCCCGTACCAGAAAGCAGGAACCCGCCATGGGCAAGCTCGTCTCCACCCTCTTCGTCAGCCTCGACGGCGTCTACCAGGCACCCGGCGGCCCGCGCGAGGACACGCGCGGCGGCTTCACTCAGGGCGGCTGGACCTTTCCCTACGGGGACGCGGACTCCGGCGGGTTCATCTCCGAGGTCTTCGACCGCGCCGGTGCCTTCCTCCTCGGCCGCCGTACCTACGACATCTTCGCCGCGCACTGGCCGCGGGTGACCGACCCCGCCGACCCGATCGCGTCCCGGCTGAACTCCCTGCCGAAGTACGTCGTCTCCGCGACCCTGGACGCGCCCGGCTGGTCCGGCACCACCGTGGTCCGCGGTGACCTCGCCAAGGAGGTCACCGCCCTCAAGGAGCGGACGGACGGCGAACTCCAGGTGCACGGCAGCGGCGCCCTGGTCCGCTCCCTGCTGGACCTCGGCCTGGTCGACACCGTCAACCTGCTGACCTTCCCGGTCGTCCTCGGCGCCGGTCACCGTCTGTTCACGGCGGGTGCGACCCCGACCGCCTTCCGCCACACCGCCGGACGCGTCACGGCCGCGGGCGTCTCGATCCAGACGTACGACGCCGCGGGCCGCCCCGAGTACGGTTCGTACGCGCTGGACGAGGACGCCTGACCGTCCGTTACGCGAGACGACGCGCCCCGCGCGGCGCGTCCGCATGCTGACCGAAAGCCGGTGGCCGTCCCCCGCACCGGCCCAGGTCCCCGCCCGCGCCCGACGGGCGTCTCGGTCTGCCGGACACACCTCGCCCCGCGGCGGGTGCGTGTGGGGGGACCGCGGGGCGGGGGTGTGTGCCTCGATGCGCCGGTCAGGCGCGGTGAACCTCAGCAGCCGTAGTCGATGAGGTCGAACGAGACGTAGTGGTCGGCCGTGTAGTAGTCCTCCTGGTTGTCCTCACCGGTGACGATGCGGCGCGCGCCGCGCGTGTCGGAGCCAGGGGTCTTCACCGTGTACTCGTGGTAGTAGCCCTGCGACTGGCTGGGCAGCACGCCCTCGCGGTTCTGGAAGACGGTGCCGTCCTGCGGGTAGGGGTACGGGCCGCCCTGGTCGATCAGCCTGAGCGTGTCGTACGCCTGGGACGGCAGGTCGCTGTAGCAGATGTCGCCGACGGCGGTGGCCGCGGCGTCGGCCGTGGTGGCGGTGGCGCCCATGAGGAGCGCGGACAGGAGCGCCGCTGTGGCGCCGATGCGGGTGGCACGTGGGGGGAATCTCATGGCCCATGATGATGCGCGCCGAAGGTGGCATGTCAATGACAACTTAGCGATTTTGCCGTCATGCCCGGTGAATTTTCTGGGAGTTGACATTGAGCCCCGCCCGCGGCCCCCCGCCCGCGGCCCCGCCGCCCCCGGCCCCGCCGGGCGCGGCTCAGCGGGATTTCCGGCTCTGCGCCGCCGCGAACAGGGCGAACGCGAGCACGATCAGGGAGATGCTGACGTAGACCTCGTACCCGTCGAGGAAACCCATCCGCTGGACCAGCCCCACATGCCAGTCGGTGAACTCGTGCACCAGGCCCATGACTCCCTGCGCCAGGGCGAGGAAACCGATCAGCTCCACAAACTGCTTCATGTCACGAGCCTTGCGCCCCGGCCGCCCGTCGCGCATCGGCCGTGCGGTCCCTCGGCTCCGCCGCGGGTGGACGGTGTGTGCCGCCCGGACCGCCGAAAGTGTCCGGCACCGCGACTTTGGTCGAAGGTCCGGCGCTCGGGGCCATCCCGCCCGTCGATCCCGCATAGATTTATCGACTGTGAGTGGTACGCAGGACACGGAGTCGCGGTCGGCGGCGCACGGTTTCCAGGGCCGACGGTGGCTGTTCCCGTCGTCCGTGATCCATGACTTGGACCCGGACACCGGACCGGCCGGGCGCCGACCGCGGCGCACCGCACGCGACTGGGCCGTCGACTTCTCCTGCTTCCTGCTGGCCGCCGCCGTGGGCCTGGAGGGCGCCGATTCCCTGCGGCACGAGATCGGCCTGGCCCACTCCCTCGCCGTCCTCGACCAGACGCTGGGCGCCCTGGCCTGCGCCGCCCTCTGGCTGCGCCGCCGCTGGCCGGTCGCGCTCGCCGTCGTCATGATCCCGGTCGGCTTCCTGTCCAGTTCCGCCGGCGGCGCCGGCCTGGTCGTCCTGTTCACGCTCACCGTGCACCGGCCCCTGCGGTACGTGGCCTGGATCGGCGGTGCCGGCCTGGCCCTGGTTCCGCTTTTCTACTGGCTGCGTCCCGCCCCCGACGCGTCCTATACGAGCGTCGTCGCGCTCACCGTGCTGATCACGGTCTCCGTCGTCGGCTGGGGCATGTTCGCCCGCTCCAAACGACAGCTCATGGTCAGCCTGCGGGACCGGGCCCGGCGCGCCGAGACGGAGGCGCGGCTGCGCGCCGAGCGGGCGCAGCGGCTCGCCCGCGAGGCCATCGCACGGGAGATGCACGATGTGCTCGCCCACCGGCTCACCCTGCTCAGCGTGCACGCGGGCGCCCTGGAGTTCCGGCCCGACGCGCCCCGCGAGGAGGTCGTACGGGCGGCCGGGGTGATCCGGGAGAGCGCCCACGAGGCGTTGCAGGACCTGCGCGAGATCATCGGCGTGCTGCGGGCGGGCGACGCCGACGACGCCGGTCGCCCGCAGCCGACACTGGCCGCGCTGAAGGCCCTGGTCGCCGAGGACCGGGAGGCGGGCGCCGAGGTCGAACTGGACAGCCGCGTCACCGACCCCGCCGCCGTGCCCGCCTCCATCGGCCGCACCGCCTACCGCATCGCCCAGGAGGGCCTGACCAACGCCCGCAAGCACGCGCCCGGAACCGAGGTCACGGTGACCGTCACCGGCGCCCCCGGCGACGGCCTGACCGTCGTCGTGCGCAACACCGCACCCGAGGGCGACGTCCCGCACGTCCCCGGCTCCGGCCAGGGACTGATCGGCCTCACCGAGCGCGCGACGTTGGCCGGCGGCAGGCTCGACCACGGTGCCACCGCGGACGGCGGCTTCGAGGTGCGGTCGTGGCTGCCGTGGGGCGCCGCCTGAGACCACGTCCACACCGCCCCGGCGGACGGCCGAGCCGGACACCCGCGCGCCCCGGTGGGCCCAACACCCGTGACTACGTACGTGGTGGTGGGCCCAACACCCGTGATGACATACGTGGTTACGTAAGGGCCATGACTGCGATCAGACTGCTCCTCGTCGACGACGACCCGCTCGTGCGGGCGGGCCTGGCCCTCATGATGGGCGGGGCCGACGACATCGAGATCGTCGGCGAGGCCGCCGACGGGAGTGAGGTCGAGGCGCTCGTCGACCGCACCCGTCCGGACGTAGTCCTGATGGACATCCGTATGCCGTCGGTGGACGGGCTGACGGCCACTCAGCGGCTGTGCGGTCGTGCGGACCCGCCCCAGGTCATGGTGCTCACCACCTTCCACGCCGACGAACAGGTGCTGCACGCCCTGCGCGCGGGCGCCGCCGGCTTCGTCCTCAAGGACACCCCGCCCGCCGAGATCGTGGCGGCCGTACGCCGGGTCGCGGCCGGTGATCCCGTCCTGTCGCCCACCGTCACCCGCCAGCTGATGGCGCACGCGGCCGACACCGCCGCCGCGACCCGCCGCTCCCGCGCGCGCGAGCGGCTCGCCGCGCTCAACGACCGCGAGCGGGAGGTCGCCGTCGCGGTCGGTCGCGGCCTCGCCAACGCGGAGATCGCAGCCACGCTCTTCATGAGCGTCGCCACCGTGAAGACCCATGTCTCCCGCGTCCTCGCCAAGCTGGGCCTCAACAACCGCGTGCAGATCGCCCTCCTCGCCCACGACGCGGGACTCCTCGACGACACGGACCCCACGCACGGCACGCACGGCACGCACGGCACGGACGACCCACACGGCACGGGCGGCGCCGGGCGCTAGATGGATTGCCCTGTCCGGTGGTCGCGTCGTGGGCCCAGCGGGAAGAGGCGGACAGCCCTGGGCGCGGCCGGCGGTCGACGCGGCATCGGGGTGCGGCCGGCGTTCACCACAAGGGCGCCCGGGGCGTGACCCGGGCCCCGTCCCCGTCCCCGCCCTCGATCTCCGCCAGCCGCACGGGCCGCCGCTCCCGCCAGGACACCTCGCACGCCTCGGCGACGCGCAGGGCCTGCAGCGCCTCATACCCGTCGCAGGGATTGGCCCGCTCGCCGCGCACCACCTCCACGAAGGCGCACAGCTCGGCCTCGTAGGCGGGGCCGAACCGCTCCAGGAACCCCGCCCAGGGTTTGTCCGCGGGCGGCGGCCCGGTCGGTTCGGTCGAGGCGACCGGCGTACGGTCGTCCAGCCCCACCACAACGGTGTCCAACTCCCCGGCCAGCTCCATCCGCACGTCGTAGCCCGCGCCGTTCAGCCGGGTCGCCGTCGCAGTGGCCAGCGTGCCGTCGTCCAGGGTGAGCACGGCCGCCCCCGTGTCGATGTCACCGGCCTGTCGGAACATCGCGGGACCGGCGTCCGACCCGGTCGCGTACACATCGGCCACCTCGCGTCCGGTCACCCAGCGCAGCACATCGAAATCGTGGATCAGGGTGTCCCGGAACAGCCCGCCCGACAGCGGCAGCCACTCGGGCGGGGGAGGGGACTGGTCGGCGGTCAGGGCCCGCACCGTGTGCAGCCGCCCGAGCCGCCCTGAGCGCACCGCCTCCCGCGCGCCCGCGTATCCCGCGTCGAACCGCCGCTGGAAGCCCATCTGCAGGACCGTGCCGGCCGTGTCGACCTCCGCGAGCGCGTGCAGTGTGCCCGGCAGGTCGAGGGCGACGGGCTTCTCGCAGAAGACGGGCAGCGCCGAGCGGGCCGCGCGGCCGATCAGTTCGGCGTGGGCCGAGGTCGCCGTGGTGATCACCACGGCGTCCACTCCCCAGGTGAAGATCTCGTCCACCCCGGGCGCCGCCGTCTCGCCCAGACGGTGTGCCAGTTCCTGGGCCCGCGCCGGGTCCGCGTCCGTGAGGATCAGCGAACCGACCTCGCGATGACGGCTGAGCGTGTGGGCATGAATGGTGCCGATACGGCCCGTACCGATGACCCCGATGCGCATGGAAACAAAGTGAGGGCCGACCCCGGACGCTGTCAATCTATATGTCCGGACAATCGAACCTCACGACTTCCCGTCAACCGGCCACGGAGCTACGCTCGGGCCGTGCCGAAACCAGAAGTGGACCCGACCGCATCGCTGGACCTCAGCGTGGACCGCAGTTCGCCGGTCCCGTTGTACTTCCAGCTGTCCCAGCAGCTGGAAGCCGCGATCGAGCACGGGGCGCTCACGCCCGGCAGTCTGCTCGGCAATGAGATCGAGCTGGCCGGGCGGCTCGGTCTGTCCCGTCCGACCGTTCGCCAGGCCATCCAGTCCCTCGTCGACAAGGGACTGCTCGTCCGCCGCCGTGGGGTCGGCACCCAGGTCGTGCACAGCCGGGTCAAACGCCCGCTGGAGCTGAGCAGCCTCTACGACGACCTGGAGGCGGCCGGCCAGCGCCCCGCGACCTCCGTCGTCGTCAACACCGTCGTTCCGGCGTCCGCCGAGGTGGCGGCGGCGCTCGGCGTGACCGAGGGCGGCGAGGTGCACCGCGTCGAGCGGCTGCGGCTGGCCCACGGCGAGCCGATGGCGTACCTGGTCAACCATCTGCCGCCCGGCCTGCTCGACCTGGACACCGCGCAGCTGGAGGCCACCGGCCTGTACCGGTTGATGCGCGCCGCCGGGATCACCCTGCACAGCGCCCGGCAGTCCATCGGGGCCCGTGGTGCCACGGCACTGGAGGCGGAGCGGCTCGGTGAGGCCGAGGGTGCCCCGCTGCTCACCATGCGGCGCACCACCTTCGACGACACCGGCCGTGCGGTCGAGTTCGGCGACCACATCTACCGCCCGTCCCGCTACTCCTTCGAGTTCCAGCTGCTCGTACGCCCCTGACGGGCTGCTCGTGCGGCCCCGACGGCTGCTCGTACGGCCCGGCGACCCGCGTTCGTACGGCCCCGGCGACCCGCCGTTCTCCGGGGTGGCCGTTCTCCGGGGTGGGTCCGTCGCGTACGGCGCAGTCCGGTGTGGTCCTCACCTATGTGGCCGCGGCATACGACCAGGGTCTGGGCGCCATAGTGACCACCCATAACCCGCTGATCACCCATAACCCGCAGCACGCGTATCTGATGGGGACCGGTTCGTTCTGCTGTGGCGCAGCACCATGGTGGGCCATCACACAGGGGACGAGACCACCCCGGCAGGGGACGAGATCACCCTGGACGAGCCGTCCGGTCAGATGGCGGGCGGGGCCGACCTGGGGGCCGTGGGCCACGAACCGCGGTGCGGTCGCGGCCGTCGCCGAGCCCCATCCGGTGCCCGTACCGCACCCACCCCGCGGTGAGGCAGAATCGGCCCTGATGAGCACCTACCGCGACCTCACGGCCCCCATCGGCTCCCGCAGAGCCCCCGTCCTGCGCACGGTCGGCACGCGAGAACGCCGGTCCCCCCTGACCGCCCCCCGAGTCCCCACCGTGGGCATCGACATCGGCGGCACGAAGGTCATGGCGGGCGTCGTCGACGCCGACGGCAACATCCTGGAGCGGCTGCGCACCGAGACGCCGGACAAGTCCAAGAGCCCCAAGGTCGTCGAGGACACCATCGTCGAACTGGTCCTCGACCTGTCCGACCGGCACGACGTGCACGCGGTGGGCATCGGCGCGGCCGGCTGGGTCGACGCCGAGCGCAGCCGTGTGCTGTTCGCCCCCCACCTGTCCTGGCGCAACGAGCCGCTGCGCGACCGGCTGGCCGGCCGGCTCGCCGTGCCCGTCCTGGTCGACAACGACGCCAACGCCGCCGCCTGGGCCGAGTGGCGCTTCGGCGCCGGCCGTGGCGAGGACCACCTCGTGATGATCACGCTGGGCACCGGCATCGGCGGCGCCATCCTGGAGGACGGCCGGGTCAAGCGGGGCAAGTACGGCGTCGCGGGCGAGTTCGGCCATATGCAGGTCGTGCCCGGCGGCCACCGCTGCCCATGCGGCAACCGCGGCTGCTGGGAGCAGTACAGTTCGGGCAACGCACTGGTCCGCGAGGCCAGGGAACTCGCCGCCGCCGATTCCCCGGTGGCGTACGGGATCATCGAGCACGTCAAGGGCAACATCGGCGACATCACCGGCCCGTTGATCACCGAACTGGCCCGCGAGGGCGACGCGATGTGCATCGAACTGCTCCAGGACATCGGTCAGTGGCTCGGTGTCGGCATCGCCAACCTGGCGGCGGCCCTCGACCCGTCCTGCTTTGTGATCGGCGGCGGTGTCTCGGCCGCCGACGACCTGCTGATCGGCCCCGCGCGAGACGCCTTCAAGCGCCATCTCACCGGCCGCGGCTACCGCCCCGAGGCCCGCATCACCCGCGCCCAGCTCGGTCCCGAGGCCGGCATGGTCGGCGCCGCCGATCTCGCCCGGCTGGTCGCCCGCCGCTTCCGGCGGGCCAAGCGCCGTCGGGTGGAACGGCACGAGCGCTACGAGCGGTACACCCAGGCCCGCCGCCCCCGGGACACCGCATGACCGCGTCGCTGCCGCGTCAGGCCGAGCCGACCGGCACATCGGGACGACCCGTCGAGAGCCCCGGGCGCAAGGCGCGCCGCCGGGCGCTCACGCTGCTGATCATCGTGCTGCTCATCGGCGTACCCGCGGGCTATCTGATGATCTCCGCCGACCAGAGCCGCGACAGCGGCAAGGACAAGGAGGCGAAGTACTCGGCGACCGGTCCCACCGCGGGCTGGCCGTCGAAGGTGCAGCGCCGCCTCTACCAGGTGAACGTCCCGCACCCGGCGGACCAGGTCGCCTACTACGAGACCAACAACTGGAAGACCAGCAGGCTCTACGTCCAGTTCCGCACCACCGTCGCGGGACTCGACAGCTTTCTGCAGGCGATGGACATGCGGCGGGACGACCTGAAGCCGGACGACCTCACCATCGGCGGCCGCGACCAGAAGATCGCCCGCTGGGACTTCACGGGCCCCGGCTCGTGGTCGGGCTTCTCCCGTGAGCAGAAGAACCCGGCGCCCAGCCAGGACGTGGTCGTGAACATGTCCGATCCGACCTACCCGATGGTGTACGTCGTCTCACGCACGGTGCCCTGACGGCCCTGACGGCCCTGACGGCCCTGACGGCCCTGACGGCCCTGACGGCCCTGGCGCCGGTTGGCCGCCGGGGCCGATTGTCGGACCCCGCCCGTACAGTCGAAGGCGTCTGGTCCGACGCATGGGTGGGAGGTGGCAGGACGTATGAGCGGCACGGCTGCGGAGGCCGAGCGCACCCGGGGACCCGGGGAGACCGGGGGACCCGTTCCGGTGCGGCTCGCCGCCGTCTACCTTCCCGCGCCGCTCCCGCGCGACGGCCGGATCGCCTTCTGGGACCCCGAGGGCCGACCCCTGCCCGCCGCTCCCGACGCGACACCCCCCGCGGCGGCCCAGGCGCCCCCGGCCGCCGACCACCGACGGCCGGCCGGCCCGCGCCACGACGAACTGACGGTCGTCCGCCCGCACGGTGCGAGCGTGCGCCGCAGGACGGTGCCCGCGCTGTCCCTGCCGCTCGACGCGGCCCTCCCGCTGCTCGTGCGGGCCCGGCACCACCCGGCCGCCCACCCGGCGACGGCCTGCTGGGGCGCGGCGACCCTGCACGCGCTGCGGCTCGCCGCCCGCGGCCGGCTGCTGCCCGGCCTGACCGCCGCCGGGCACGACGCCTGGCGGGCCGGCCCCCTGGAGCCCGACGACATCGCCCACCTGCGCGCCGTCGCCGCGGCCCTCCCGGCCGAGGGTCACGCCGTGCCGCTGCCGGGCCCCGGGCCGCTCAGGCTGCCCGAGCCGGAGGCGCTGGTGCGCTCCTTCCTGGACGCGGTCGCTGACACCCTGCCCCGCACCCCGGCCGCCCCGTACGCCTCCGGAGGGCCCTTCGCCGCCCGGGAACCCCACCTGCTGACCGCCGCCCACGACTGGGCGGCGGAGGTCGCCGCGGGCATGGACGCGGGCGTGCGGATCTCGCTCCGCCTCGACCTGTCGGCGTACGACCTCTTCGACACCGGCCCCGGCGGCGACGGGACCCGCGCCGCGGGCGCCGCGATCGTCCAGGTGCACAGCCTCGCCGACCCCACCGTGGTGGCCGACGCCGCGGCCCTGTGGGCGGGGGAGGCCGACGCGGCGTTCGGGCCACGCGCGCGTGTGGACGCGGCCCTCGCTGTCCGCCGCGCGGCCCGCGTGTGGCCGCCCCTGGACCGGCTCGCCGAACAGGACGTGCCAGCCGTGCTCGCCCTGTCCGAGGAGGAACTCGGCGACCTCCTCGGAGTGGCGGCCACCCGGCTCACGGCCGCCGGGGTCGCCGTGCACTGGCCCAGGGACCTGGCGCACGATCTGACGGCGACCGCGGTGGTGCGCTCCGCGCCCGGCTCGGCGACCGACGGCACCGGCTTCTTCGAGAGCGAGGAACTGCTTCAGTTCCGCTGGCAGTTGGCCCTCGGCGCCGATCCGCTCAGCGAGGCGGAGATGGACGCGCTCGCCGAGGCGCACCGCCCCGTCGTCCGGCTGCGCGACCGCTGGGTGCTCGTCGACCCGGCGCTGGTCCGCAAGGCGCGCAAGCGCGAACTGGGCCTGCTCGACCCGGTCGACGCGCTGTCCGTGGCGCTCACCGGCAGCGCGGAGGTCGACGGGGAGCGCGTCGAGGCGGTGCCGGTCGGCGCGCTGGCGGCGCTCCGCGACCGTCTCACGGCCGGGATCCGTCCCGCCCGGCCGCCCGCCGGACTGCACGCCACTCTGCGCGACTACCAGCTCCGCGGGCTGGCCTGGCTCGACCTGATGACCTCCCTGGGGCTCGGCGGCTGCCTCGCCGACGACATGGGCCTCGGCAAGACGATCACCGTCATCGCCCTGCATCTGAAGCGGGCCCGCGACGAACCCACCCTCGTGGTCTGTCCCGCGTCGCTGCTCGGCAACTGGCAGCGGGAGATCGCCCGGTTCGCGCCCGGCGTCCCGGTCCGCCGCTTCCACGGCCCCGACCGCACCCTCGACGGCCTGGCCGGCGGCTTCGTCCTCACCACGTACGGCACCCTGCGCTCGACCGCGCCCCGCCTCGCCGAACAGCCGTGGGGCATGGTCGTCGCGGACGAGGCACAGCACGTCAAGAACCCGTACTCGGCCACGGCCAAGGCCCTGCGCACCGTCCCGACCCCCGCGCGCGTCGCCCTCACCGGCACACCGGTGGAGAACAACCTGTCCGAACTGTGGGCGCTGCTCGACTGGACCACCCCCGGACTCCTCGGCCCGCTGAAGTCCTTCCGCGCCCGGCACGCGCGCGCGGTGGAGAACGGCGAGGACCCGGAGGCCGTGGAACGGTTGGCCAGCCTGGTCCGGCCCTTCCTGCTGCGCCGCAAGAAGTCCGACCCCGGCATCGTCCCCGAACTGCCGCCCAAGACGGAGACCGACCACCCGGTGCCGCTCACCCGCGAACAGGCCGCGCTGTACGAGGCGGTGGTGCGCGAGTCGATGCTCGCCATCGAAACGGCGGAGGGCATCGCCCGCCGCGGCCTGGTCCTCAAGCTGCTCGGCGCGCTCAAGCAGATCTGCGACCATCCCGCGCTGTACCTCAAGGAGCCGCCGCCCGGGGAACACCTGGCCGCCCGTTCCGGCAAACTGGCCCTGCTCGACGAGTTGTTGGACACCCTGCTGGCCGAGGACGGCTCGGCGCTCGTCTTCACCCAGTACGTCGGCATGGCCCGCCTGATCACCGCCCACCTGGGCGCTCGCGCGGTCCCCGTGGACCTCCTGCACGGCGGCACACCGGTACCGGAGCGCGAACGCATGGTGGACCGTTTCCAGAGCGGGGCGACCCCGGTCCTCGTACTCTCCCTCAAGGCCGCCGGCACCGGCCTGAACCTCACGCGCGCGGGCCATGTCGTCCACTTCGACCGCTGGTGGAACCCGGCCGTCGAGGAACAGGCCACCGACCGCGCCTACCGCATCGGGCAGACCCAGCCGGTCCAGGTCCACCGTCTGGTCACCGAGGGCACGGTCGAGGACCGTATCGCCCGGATGCTGGAGTCCAAGCGCGCCCTGGCGGACGCGATCCTCGGCTCAGGCGAGTCGGCCCTCACGGAGCTGACGGACCGTGAGCTGTCCGACCTGGTGTCGCTGCGGAGAATGTCATGACGGCCGACCGGGAACGCCCCGCCGACATCGCCCGCCGCGCACTGCGCGCCGCCCGGAAGCGGACCGATGCCGATGCCGATGCCCCGCAGAGCCCGGCCCCGGGCTCAGCGGGAGAACAACCGCGCGGTACGGGTTCGGGTGCGGGGGAGGCGGTGTCGCGAGGGGCGGCTTCGGGTGCGGCGC
Source organism: Streptomyces sp. NPDC004752 (assembly GCF_053601275.1). NCBI lineage: Bacteria > Bacillati > Actinomycetota > Actinomycetes > Kitasatosporales > Streptomycetaceae > Streptomyces > Streptomyces sp. NPDC004752. Next base: position 63,124 of record NZ_JBSGBN010000036.1, read on the forward strand.
GGACACTGTCGCCGGGGGCGGCTTCGGGTGTGGCGGAGGCGGTGTTGCGAGGGGCGGCCTCGGAGGTGGCGGAGGGGCGGCTCCGCGCGGTGGCTTCGCGCGCGAAGGAGCAGCGCCCAAACGGGGCCGCTTTGGAGACGGCGGAGGAATCGCCGTGGGGAGCCGCTCCGGATACCGGTGGGGCGTCCCACGGTGCCGACGGTGCCGACGGCACGGGTGGCCGTCCCGTGGGGCGGCCGAGGCCCGGCGATGCGGCGCGGGCCGCGATCAGGTCCGCCGCGTCCGCGCACCGCACCGGGAGCGGCGTCCGGCGGACGGACGAGGGCGACGGCGCCAGCGGCGCGGCGGTACGACGGGACGATCGCGACACAACGCGCTCCACAACAGACAGCACGCCAAAGGCCCCGGTCCCCTCTCCCACCGACGAAGCCGCCTTGGACACGGCGCGTCCGGCCGACGCCGCCGCGACAGCGGGCCGTCCCGCGGACGCGGCCCGACAGGCCCTCCGAGCGGCCCGCCGGGAGCCACCAGGGGCCGACGGGCCATCCCGGCCATCCCGGCCCTCCGAGCCATCCGGGCCGCCGCCCGACACGAGCCCCGCTCCGGTACCACCCGGCACCACAGCCCCCGAGCACACCGGCACCCACACCGATCAGGGAACTCGGACAGGCTCTCCACTCCTTCCCCGGACCATGGCCACCCCCCACCGCGACGGTGAACTCCGGCGTACCTTCCCGGCGTTGCCCAGCCATACGGCATCGCTCGGCCCGGCGGCGTCCTTCGCCGCCACCTGGTGGGGCAATGCCTGGATCGCCGCTCTGGAGCAGGGCGCGCTGGATGCCAAGCGGCTGGCGCGCGGACGCGGATACGCCGAGCAGGGCCACGTGGACGCGATCACCGTGACACCGGGACTCGTGCTCGCGTATGTGCGGGGCAGCCGCCCGCGGCCCTACCGGGTACAGGTGCGGCTGCGCATGTTCGACGAGGCCGACTGGGAGCGGTTCCTGGACACCGCCGCCGAACAACCCGGCCGTATCGCCGCGCTGCTCGACCGGCAGTTGCCGACGTCCCTCGCCGACGGCGGAGCCGCGCTGCTGCCCGGCCCCGGCGACCTCGCCCCGCAGTGCAGTTGCCCCGATTCGGGCCACCCCTGCAAGCACGCCGCCGCCCTCTGCTACCAGACGGCACGGCTGCTCGACGCCGACCCCTTCGTTCTGCTCCTGCTGCGCGGCCGCGGCGAACACCGGCTGCTCGACGCGCTGTCCCGTCGCAGCGCCACCGCCGCGGCCCGCGCCGCGCGGGACCGGCAGCCCCGGCAACTGCCCGGCGTACGGGCAGCCGAGGCCCTCGCCGGGCGCGAACTCCCCCCGCTCCCCGCGCCGTTGCTCCCGCCCGCGCATCCCGGGCAGCCCCCGGTGTACCCGGCAGTGCCGGGCGGCCCCGACCCCTTCGACCTGGACCAGCTGGCGACGGACGCCGCCGCCCGCGCGCACGCGCTGCTGTCCACCGGACGGGACGCGGTCGGTGAACTGACGCTGTGGCAGGACGCGGTACGGCTGGCCGCGGCCCGCCCCGGTTCCGGCCTGACCGCCGCCACCCGCGCGCTCTACTCCGCACTGGCCGCCGCCGCGGGCCGTACCCAGGCCGAACTGGCGCGCGCGGTCGCCGCCTGGCGGCAGGGCGGACCGGACGGGCTCGCCGCCCTGGAGGAGCCCTGGGACCCACCGGCGGGCCGTTTCGACCGGGCCCGGCCGCTGCTGCTCGCCGCGGACCTCCCCGCGTTCCGCCCCTGGCGCAACCACCTCACCCACCCGCAGGGCCACGCCCAACTCCGCCTGGGCCGGGACGGCTTGTGGTACGCCTACGAGTCGGAACCGGGCCACGACGACTGGTGGCCCCGCGGCACCCCGGACCCGGACCCCGTCGGCGCCCTGACCGGCCTGGGCATCCAGAGCGCCGACTGACCCGGCACGCCCGTTGCCGATACCTTGCGTTCCCGACTCCCCTCGCGTGCTCGCTGTGCCCCTGCGTTCCCGTTGCCGCCCTCGCGGTGCTCGCTGTCGCCCCGCGCGCCCGCTGCCCCCCGCGTTCCCGTTGCCGGCCTCGGCGTCCCTCGGCGTCCCTCGGCGTCCCTCGGCGGTCTCGGGGACAGAGCGCCGGCAGGCGTCCGCCCAACGGCTCTCGATGTCGAAGCGAGCAGCGGCTCACCGGCCGCTCCTGATCCGGGGCCGACGGCATCGTCCGGGTCGACGTCAGCACCGACATCAGCACCTACGGGGGCACCGACGAGGGCACGACCCGGCGGCCGGTCCGGTTGCACGCCGCGCCGCGACGGGTCGGCTGGGGACCCAGGGCTACCTCTTCGACGTGGTGGTCCGGCACCCGGTGAAGGCGGTGTGACGCGGGCGGACGCGCGCTTGAGCAATCGAAGGAGTGAGCATTCGTCAGATAATCACCGTAAAGGGCTAACTCTCCGTCAATCCCTTTGTTTTCTGGGTATTTGACGTGCCATCGGCTGTCTGTGAAGAGGTGTGCGGGTGCCCTGAGTCCCTCGTTCGGCTCCCCCGGCGACGGCCTGTCGATATGTCCGATATGACAGCCATGGGAGCTGTTTGTACGTTCAGTCATGCGCCGGCTGCGCGGTCGGCCCTCTGCCAGACAGGAGACGTTGCATGCTGATGACCCGCTCCACTGCTGTCACCGCCGGTATCGCGGCCGCCGCGGCCCTGGCCGCGACCGGCATCACCTACGCCTCGGCCGCCTCCGCGCCGGTCCAGGTGGCCCCCGCCCAGGTGCCCCTCGGTGCCGGAAAGGGCAGCGAGGGCAATGAGGGCAACGAGGGCAGGGGCAAGGGCTTCGAGGAGGAGGGTCTGATCCACATCAACGAGCGGTCGTACTCCTCCCATCCGGGCGGGTGCATCACCGTGGTCAGCGGCCTGGGCGCCAAGAGCCTCAACATCCGCAACGACACCCGCCGTACCGTCGAGGTCTTCCGCGGGGCGGTCTGCGACAACGGCGCTCCCATCGCCACGGTCGGGCCGCACAGTTCCAGCGACGGCGTGAACCCACGGTCCAACGACGGCTTCGCCGTCGAGGACGCAGTGGTGGGCAGCTTCCGGGTGGTCAAGGACCACGACGGCAAGTACTGAGCCGACCGCATGACGGGGATCCCCGGCCCGCCGGAATCGGGCCGGGATCCCCTCCGGGCAGGGCCCGGACCCGACCATTGTGTGACAACCCGCGCTTCGTGAGCATCCGGCGAAGAAGGTCCCGGTGTCAGCGGCCGAACCGTGCCGCCAGCTCGCGTTTGAGGACCTTTCCACTGGGGCCGAGCGGGAAGCCGTCGACGAACTCCACCACCCGGGGATACTTGTACGCTGCCAGTTTCTGCCTGCTCCAGGCCACGATCTCCTCGGCCAGTTCCGGGCCGGGCACCGCCCCGGGCCGCACGGACACCACCGCGCACACCTCCTCGCCGTGCCGGTCGTGCGGCACGCCGATGACCGCCACCTGTGCGATCGCCGGATGTCGCATCAGCACCTCCTCCACCTCGCGCGGGTACACGTTGTACCCGCCGCGGACCACCATGTCCTTCTTCCGGTCGACGAGGGAGAGATAGCCGTCGGTGTCTTTCACACCGAGATCACCCGAGCGGAACCAGCCGTCGACCAGCACCTCGGCGGTGGCCTGCGGCCGGTTGAGATACCCGGCCATCACGTTGTGGCCGCGGATGACGACCTCGCCCAGTTCGCCGGCCGGGAGAAACTCGATCCGGCCCTCCACGTCGGCCCTGGCAATCTCCACGTCCACGCCCCAGATCGGTCTGCCCACCGTGCCGGGCCTGCACGGCCACGCCTTCTGGTTGTATGCCACCACCGGAGACGTCTCGGTGAGGCCGTAGCCCTCGTAGATCGGGCAGCCGAAGGTCTCCTCGAACTCGTCGAGCACCGTCACCGGCAGCGCCGAGCCACCGGAGAACGCGCGGTCCAGACGGGGGCGCTGCCGCGCGTCCCCGATGGCCGCGAGCAGGCCGATGTACATCGTGGGGACGCCCATGAACACCGTGCAACCGTGCTGCACCATGAGGTCGAGCGCCCCCGCGGCGTCGAACCTCTCCATCAGTACCAGCGTCCCGCCCGCCCGGAAGCAGGTGGCCATCCCGCAGATTTGCCCGAACGTGTGAAACAGCGGCAGGCAGCCGAGGAGGACGTCGTCAGGACCCAGGTCGAACGGGGACAGCATGGTGGTGCCGACGTTCATGACCACGTTGAGGTGGGTGAGCATCGCCCCCTTGGGCCGGCCCGTCGTACCCGAGGTGTAGAGGACCACCGCGATGTCGTCCGGCCTGCGCGGCGCCAGGCGGTCCAGCGGCGCGATGTCCCGGGCGAGCGCGTCGAGACGGGGACGACCGCCGCTGCCCTCCCTCTCCATGACCGTCAGCAGCGGCACCCCCGCCAACTCGGCGCCCTTGGCGCCCTCGTCCAGCAGCGGCTCGGCGCATACCAGCGCCTTCGCCTCGGAGTCACTGAGGACGTAGGAGATCTCGTCGGCCTTCAACAGGGCGTGCACGGGCACCGCCACCGCGCCCAGCGCGAGCACGCCGAAATACGCCTTCGGGAAATTCGGCGTGTTGGGGAGCAGCAGCGCGATCCGGTCACCGGGCCCGAAGCCCTGGGCGCGCAACACCGCGGCGTACTGCCTCGCCTCCTGCCACAGCTCCCGGTACCGCAGCTCCTCGCCGCCGAAGACGAGCGCCGGATGGTCCGGCCGGCGTTCGGCGGACTCGGCGAGCACGGATGCCAGCGACATGTTCACGCTCACCTTCGCTCCCATGCGTCCGCGCGCAGCGCCGCCTTGTCGGGCTTGCCGGTATGGCCGAGTGGAATCTCGTCGTAGTACCTGATCTCCACCGGCGCGTGGTTGGCCGAGAGGTCCCGGCTCACCCGGGCGCGCAGCTGGTCCGCCCTGATGGCCGCCCCCGCCCGCAGCACCACCGCAGCGTGGACATGTTCGATCTGGTCCTCGTCCGCTACGCCGAACACCGCAGCCTGAACCACCTCCGGGTGGGCCAGCAAAACGTTCTCGACGGCCGTCGGATGCACCTTGATGCCCCTGGTCTTGATCACATCGGCCAGCCGCCCATGGAGGTGGACGTAGCCGCGTTCGTCGAGACAGCCCAGGTCGCCGGTGTGCAGCCAGTCGTCACGGATCGTGCGCGCGGTGAGCTCCGGCGCGCCCCAGTACCCGAGCATCGCGTACGGCGAGCGGACGCAGACCTCCCCGACCTCGCCGGAAGGCAGTTCGCGATGGTCGTACGGGTCGCGGATACGGACCTCTGCCGCCGTCGGCCGCCCGGCCGTGGCGAGCAGGCTCGCGTCGTGGTGGTCGGCCGGACTCAGCTCGCTGATGGGCCCCACCTCGGTGGTCCCGTAGGTCTGGGCGAGCACGTCACCGAACACCTTCACCGCCTCGGCCAGTCGCGTCGGCGACGCGGGGCAGCCCGAATACGTCAGCGTCTTCAGGCTCGACAGGTCGTAGGCGCCGGAGGCCGCCTGATCGAGGAGCATGTACAGCTGCGGGGGAGAGACCGTCATCCGCGACACCCGGTGGGTCTCGACCGATGCCAGGGCCTCGGCCGGGTCGAAGCCCTCGTGCAGGACGACCGTGCCGCCGGAGACGAGTGCCATGTCGGCGACCGCTCCGCTGGTGTGGCTCAGCGGCAGCGTGGACAGATAGACCGTCCGCGCGTCCTTGGGCAGCCCCGTGACGGCCATCTGCCGTACGCCGAAGGAGACCGTGACTCCCTTCGGGGTGCCGGTGGTGCCGCTGGTGTAGGTCACGGTGGCGGGATCGTCGGGGGCGATCCCGATGTTCGGCGGGTCGCCGGGGCCGCCCCCGCCGTCCGCGTCGAGGCCGAGAATGTCGGTCAGGTCGAGCACGTCGTTGCCGAGCGCCCCGAGACCGACGAGGTGCGGGGCGTCGGTCATCCCGACGCACAACTCCCGTGCGAGGTCCAGGTGTTCCTCGTCCACGGCCAGCAGGGTCGGGTTGGTCGCCTCAAGAATCCCGCGGCGGGCGTCGACGCTGATGCGGTCCAGCGGGTCGACGGCATTGGCGGTCTGCAGATGTACCACCATCGCGCCGATGAGGTTCGCGGCATACCGCAGGATCAGGGTGGCGGGCGTGTTGGTGACGGTCAGCAGGCCGACGACCGTCCGGTCGTCGGACCGTGCGCCCGGCTCACTGCGGCGGCGGTCCAGAATCTGCGCGGCCGACGTTACCGAGTGGATGAACTCGCCGGCGGTGACGGGTTTGCCCTGCCACCACAGCGCCACCCGCGCGGGGTTGACGGACAGCTCTCTCAGAATCTCACAGACGTAATTGCGACCGATGTTCCTCACACTCACCGCGAACTCCCGTCAGGCCGGCCGTTTACCGAATTCAACTGCAGCCGCCGAAGAGTTCGCTCTTTCGCCGGTAACTGAACCCGGTGAACTGCGGGTTACCCGCCGCTGGACGGGCCGCACGGCGGTGGTCTGCGGGTTACCCGGCGCTGGACGGCACGGATATAGCTTTTCCAGAAAATCGAGAAGCCCAGCACAGTCGGCCCCCGATACCGCTACGGCAAGAAGAGAGTGAGTAGACGTCATGGCTCAGCACTTGGAGATCTTTTCGCGCCAGATGGACGAACTCGCGGACAGTAAACGAGAGTTTCTGGAGATCGGGCGCCTGGCCGGACGATTTCCCGCCGCAAGCGCACGGACCATGAGCGGCGACAGCGACTCATCCGAAATAAACATCTGGTGCAGCAACGACTACCTCGGCATGGGGCAGAACCCGCTTGTGCTGGATGCCATGAAGGAAGCCATTGACACCTTCGGCGCCGGCTCCGGCGGTTCCCGCAATATCGGGGGCACCAACCACTACCACGTGCTCCTCGAAAGGGAGCTTGCGCATCTGCACGGCAAGGAGGAGGCGCTGCTGTTCAGTTCCGGATACACCGCGAACGACGGGGCCCTGACCGTCCTCGCGGGCCGCATGGAGGGCTGCGTCGTCTTCTCCGACGAACTGAACCACGCCTCCATCATCGACGGGCTCCGCCACAGCGGCGCCGAGAAGCACATCTTCCGCCACAACGACGTCAAGCACCTGGAGGAGCTGATCGCGCAGGCGGACCCGACCCGCCCGAAGCTCATCGTCGCGGAGTCCGTGTACTCCATGTCGGGCGACGTCGCACCGCTCGCCGAGATCGCCGAGATCGCACAGCGCCATGGAGCGATGACCTTCCTCGACGAGGTGCACGCGGTGGGCATGTACGGGCCCGAGGGCGCGGGTATCGCCGCGCGGCTCGGCATCGCCGACCAGTTCACCGTCATCATGGGCACGCTGGCCAAGGGCTTCGGCACGGCCGGTGGCTACATCGCGGGACCCGGGGCGGTCGTCGACGCCGTCCGGAGCTTCTCGCGGGCCTTCATCTTCACCACCTCGCTGCCGCCGGCCATCGCGGCGGGAGCGCTCGCCGCCGTGCGCCATCTGCGGGGCTCGGAGAAGGAACGCGACCAGCTCTGGAGCAACGCCCAGCTGATGCACGGGCTGCTGAGGGAGCGGGAGATCCCCTTCGTCTCGGACAACTCGCACATCGTGTCCGTGTTCGTGGGCGACGAGAAGAAGTGCAAGCAGGCGTCCGAGCTCCTGCTCAGCGGCCACGGCAGCTATGTCCAGGCGATCAATGCGCCGAGCGTGCGGGCAGGGCAGGAGATTCTCCGCGTCGCGCCCGGCGCGGTGCACAGCGCCGTGGCGGTGCGGGAGTTCGTCGAGGCGCTGGACCAGATCTGGGGGACCGTCGACATTCCGCGCGCGTCGACGTCGATTCCGGCACAGGCGATCGGCTGACCTGCCCTACGGGCAGAGCGGCGCCCCCGCGCCGGAGGAGGACTCCGGCGCGGGGGCGTTCGCCTGCCTGATGAGGAAGGCTCAGAGCAGCGGGGTGTCGGGGGCCATGCCGAGGATGACGCGGCCGTAGACCTCCAGGTTCGCGCTCAGCAGGATCCAGCCGTGCAGCGACAGCCCCTGGATGTCGCGGTGGAACCGCTGCAGCGGAACGTCGCGCTTGATGACCGATGCGCCGCTCGCGTTGTAGAGGATCTCCACCGCCTCCTTGGCGAGTTGTACCGCGTAGGCGCTGTGGCCGCGTACGGCGGCCCGCTCCTGGAGCGACGGTTCCTCACCAGCGTCGGCGCGCTCCTGGAGGGTCCGGTACATCTCGGCGGCCAGCGCCTCCGCCGCCGCGATCTTACTCGCCGCAGTTGCCACCTGGATCTGTGTGAGGGGGTGTTCCTTCTGACTGGTCCAGGACGTGTAGCTGATGCCACGTCCCGGCAGCCGCTCGAGGAACAGCTCGTATGCCCCGCGTGCGATGCCGATGAAAGTGGAGACGGCCTGCGAGAACAGGAAGCTGTAGAGGCCGTAGCCGCGCCCGGCGGGCGGCGGGGGCAGTTCGATGCCGGCCTCGATCGCCGCCTGCGCCTCCGAGGGGATGACCACCCGGTGCGCCGGCACGAAGACATCCTTGGCGGTCGCCGTCGCGCTGCCGGTGGCGGCCAGCGACGATGCGTGCCAGTCGTCCTCGATGGAGAACTTGGAGATCGGCACCAGGGCGATGGCGTCGTCGAGCGTCCCATCCGGACGCTCGACGAAGGCGAGCATCATGTTCCAGTCCGCCCCGTGGCAGCCGGAGTTGAACCCCCACCTGCCGTTGAGCGTGTAGCCGCCCTCGGTGGGGGTGAGCGTGCCGGTCGGGCTGAAGCCGCCCGAGACGCGGACGGAGGGGTTGGCGAAGATCTCCTCCTGCAGCTCGCCGGGATACAGCGTCACCATCCAGGCACTGGACACCCAGACCATGGCGACCCAGCTCGTCGAGGCACAGCCGCGCGCGATCTCGGCCAGTACCTTGGACTGTTCCTCCAGGGAGAAACCGAGGCCGCCGAACTCGCGGGGTGTGGCCATACGGAACACGCCGGCCTTTTCGAGGAGTTCAAGGTTCTCATCGGGCAGCCAACGCCGGTTCTCCGCCTCGAGTCCGTTCTCGCGGAGCTTGGGGACAATGTCCCGTACGGCTTTCAGCACGGATGCGACGTCAGTTTCGGTGGTCACCATTCAGGCTCCTCGGTCGTTTGCATGACGGGTGCATACACGGGGATTCGCGCGAGCCGGCTTTCGCGATCCTCGCAGAGCACACCCCGGCCGCGGTCACGCTCCGGTAATCTCGGGTCCGTTTCGCCGAATGGTGAGCTGTGAATGACCTGACAATGAGAGCGGCGCCGCATGGCTGCGACGCCGATTATTTGAACGCTGAGTGCGAAGGTGAGATGAATGGGGGCCGGATCAAACGTTCTCGGGCACCGAATCCGCCTTCTGCTCTGCCTTCTCGGGCAGGTACTCACGGCCCCAGGCGCCCAGTGGCTTGAGGGCTTCGTTGAGAGCGAAACCGCGCGGGGTCAGTGAATACTCCACGCGCACCGGGGGAGCCTCGTATGTCTCGCGGTGGACCACACCGTCCGCCTCCAGCTCCCGAAGGTGCTGGAACAGTACCTTCTCGCTGACGCCCGGAATAAGCCGCCGCAACTCCCCGAAGCGCCGGTCCTGCCCGGCAAGAGCCCAGAGGATGACCACTTTCCACTTACCGCTGATGACTTCGACCGCGGCGTCCAGTCCGCAGTGTGTCGGCCTGACTCTGACGCTCATGCTCCCACCCCGCTAGCTGACAAATGGCGCTCCCCGGCCGGCGTGAACTCCGGCCGCACGAGTAACTCCATGGTAACGCAGGGTCGTTGAACTGGAGCGGAGGGCGTTCATGGTCGGCTGGATCCGGCCTTCCGAGAGCGCACGGAAGCCTCCCGGGCCGTGCCTACGAGGCTGCGGCCGCGACAGCGGCGGCATGGGGGCATGGCCGAGACAGAGCGCTCCGCGAGCGCTGACCTGGCGCCCTTGACGCCACGGCAGGGGCGGGCATTTGCCCTCCGGCAGGCCCGCGCAGATCCTATCGAGGCTCGTCGGGGCGAGCGAGGAACTCTCTCAATGCTCGGTAATTCTCCGGTAATCAAAACCTCTGACGCATTCGATTCACCGTCGATTATCGCGCGGGCCACCCTGGCACATACTTTGCAGTAAGTACTTGAGCGGCCGCAGGTGGCGGTATAGATTTCCAAGGGCGTACTTAACAGGGGGCATCATGGCGTCCGTTGCCGAGGCGCACCCGTATGCAATCCAAGAGAAATGCTAGAAGGAGCGTGGTTGTGGTGGCCGATGCGAATCGTGTACCTGTATCAGTTTTAGGTCTGGGCATGATGGGAGCCGCGCTGGCTGGTGCGTACCTCAAGGCCGGCCACCGGACAACCGTGTGGAACCGCTCGGCCGACAAGGCGGACGCGCTCGTCGAGCAGGGCGCGGTGCGCGCGGACAACGTCGCGGCGGCCGTGGCTGCCAGCGACATCCTGGTGATCTGTGTCGTCGACTACGACGCCCTGTACACGATCCTTGACCCGGTCAAGGACTCGCTGTCCGGCAAGGTCGTCGTCAACCTCACCTCCGGTGTCCCCGAGGACGCGCGCAACGCGGCCAAGTGGGCCGACGAGGTCGGCGCCGAATACCTCGACGGCTACATCATGACGGTCCCCCCGGCCGTCGGGCTGCCGCAGACGCTGCTGTTCTACGGCGGCTCGCAGGCCACCTTCGAGGCCCATGAGGAGACGCTGAAGGTCCTCGGCGGCAACAGTGTCTTCCTCGGAACCGACGCGGGCATCGCCTCGCTCTACGACCTCGCCCTGCTGGGCATCCTGTGGTCCTCCTTGGCCAGCGCACTGCACGGCTACGCCCTGGTCGGCAGCGAGAAGGTTCCGGCCGCGGCGCTCGCGCCGTACGCCGAGGCATGGATCACCCATGTGGTGCTGCCCAGCGTCAAGGGCGCGGCCCAGATGGTCGACGCGGGCCAGTACGGCACGGCGTTCTCCACCACCGACCTCAACGCGGTGGGCCTGGTGAAGCTGGTCGAGGCGAGCAAGGCCCAGGGAATCCGGCCGGATCTGATGATCCCGATCAGGGAGTTCCTCGCCAAGCGGGTGGCCGACGGGCATGGCGACGAGGCCATCGCCGGAATGATCGAGGTCATCAAGAACCCCGAGTAAGGGCGCAGTCGGCGGGCCGTCATCATCCCTGCGGGCCGCCGCTCACGCCTGGCACGGCGAGCCCCTTCCCGTGCCAGGCGTTCTTGCGTCCGGGACCGGGCAGCCTGTCCCGTGCCGGGGCAAGCCTCCGTCCCGTGCCGGGCAATTCCCGGAGTTCCGTGCCGGACGGTTCCGTGTCCCGGGCTCCGGTCAGTCGCGCAGCCCTGTTGATCACCGTGGCCGCCAGACCGTTACGCGGCGTGCGTCGCCCGGAACGCGGTGATCCGCCGCTCAGCCGGCACGGGCCCGGGCAGCAGGAGTTCCGCCCGGAAGGTCATCGTGCGCGGGTCCAGCGTGATGTCCGCGTGCCCGAAGTCGAGCGGGCGCCGCGCCGGCGGGAACCACGCCTCGTAGACACTCCCCTGCGCGCTGAACGGCAGCCGGTCCCATCGGCCGGCGCGGTTCGCCCCGGGGGCCGGGCGCGATCGGCACGGGCGCGCGGCCCAGGTCTGCCAGGCCCGCCCCACGGACGGCCTGACCCGCTCTCACTCCTTGATTTCGCAGATCACCGCGCCGGAGGTGAGGGAGGTGCCGACCTCGGCGCCCAGGCCCTTGATGGTGCCGGAGCGGTGTGCGTTCAGTGGCTGTTCCATCTTCATGGCCTCCAGGACGACGACGAGGTCGCCTTCCTTGACCTCCTGGCCCTCCTCGACGGCGACCTTCACGATCGTGCCCTG
>NZ_JBSGBN010000037.1:0-5502 GCF_053601275.1 Streptomyces sp. NPDC004752
GAGCCCTGTGCACTGGCTCGGGAGCTACACCTTCGACATCAGTCGATCCTCCTTCGGTGAGTCCGCTCTTCTCAAGCGGCTTTCGTGTCGCACGATCTGGTTCAACCACGAGGACCCGACGGGGGTGAAATGGAAGTGGACGTGCGGGTTCTCCGCCAGCCACGCCTTCACGTCAGGGGTGGTGTGCGTGGAGAGGTTGTCCAGCACGATATGGATTTCCTTCCCCGTATGTGGCCTGACGGCCTTCTTCAGGAACGCCAGGAAGGTCGCGCCGTTCCGGTTCGGCCTGCACTCGCCCAGCACTTCACCGGTCGTGACGTTCAGCGCGGCGAACAGGTTCGTGGTGCCGTGCCGGACGTAGTCGTGGGTGCGTTTCTCGGTGGCCGCGAAAGTCACCGGCAGCACCGGCTGGGTCCGGTCCAGGGCCTGCACCTGCGTCTTCTCGTCGATCGACAGCACCACGGCGCCGCCGGGCGGGGCCAGGTACAGACCGACGACATCGGCGACCTTCTCCGCGAACGCCGGGTCCTTCGAGATCTTGAAGGTGCCCGAGCGGTGCGGCTTCAGATTCTCCTCACGCCAGATGCGGGCGACGTAATGCCACGACACCGAGATGCCCTCCCGCCGCTTCAGATGGTCGGCCAGTGCCCGCGTCGACCAGTGCGACAGACCGGATTCCGCCGACGGGGACATCCTCGTCAAAGCGATCACCCGGGCCCGCACCCGCGGCGGCACCTGGGTACGCGGCCCGCCGCGGCGCTTCTCTTCGAAACCGGCAAGGCCCCGCTCGGCATAACGGGCCTTGCAGCGGTCCACCGTCAGCGGCGCCACATTGGCGAGCTCGGCAATGTCCTTGCGCCGCCGCCCTTCGCCATACCACAACACGATCCGTGCGCGAAGCGCCACATCGGCCGGAACATCCCGCGACCCTGCCAACTCCCGAAGTTCTGCCATCTGTTCAGAGGTGAGATCCATACCAGACTCAACGATCACAGAAGCATCAGGTTCCATGAACAGCATCACGAGACACTAGCGTCGGGCTCGTACGGAAATGACCGCGACGCACAGCAGCAGTTCGGCTGAGCCGATCCGTCGACGTTGCAGGAACTCTCCGGGCTCGGCGCCGTGTGGACGTAGTCGTTCGCGATCGTCTAGCAAAGATGGAGGCTGGGATGGAGACACGACGGCTGGGTGCGAACGGTCCGGAGGTTTCGAAGCTGGGCCTGGGCTGCCTGGGTATGTCCGACAACTACGGCCCGGCGGACGAGGTGGAGAGCGTTGCCACGATCCACGCTGCGCTGGACGCCGGCGTCACGCTGCTGGACACGGGCGATGTCTACGGCATGGGGCACAACGAGTTGCTCATCCACGAGGCGTTGCGCGACCGGAATCGCGACGACGTACGGATCAGCGTGAAGTTCGGCGGGCTGCGCAGGCCCGACGGGCACTGGAGCGGCTTCGACTGCCGGCCCGAAGCCGCCTGGAACTTCCTCTCCTACACGTTGAAGCGGCTCCGCACGGACCACATCGACGTCTACCGGCCCGCTCGCGTGGACCCGAACGTGCCGATCGAGGAGACCGTGGGGGCGCTGTCGGAGATGGTACAGGCGGGCTATGTGCGACACATCGGCCTGTCCGAGGTCGGCGTGGAGACACTGCGACGCGCGCATGCGGTGCACCCGGTCGCAGACCTGCAGATCGAGTACTCGCTGATCTCCCGGGGGATCGAGGACGCCATCCTGCCGACGTGCCGGGAGCTCGGCGTGGGGATCACGGCGTACGGGGTGCTACGGCCGCCCTCATGACCGCTCCTGCCCACGGGAGACGGCGACGCGGTCCCGGCACGCCGCTGACTGGCACGGGGGGATGACGGCAAAGGATCTGCTGATCGACATCGTGAACCCTTCCGGATGCGTACAGGGTGGTTCGAGTCACGGTGCCGTTTCGTGCTAGAGCGACGCTCTACGCGCCCAAGGTCCGCCGTCGACCGCGGATGCGGGGCCGCCGGAACCGCACAGTCCGTGGCCTGTGCGGCGTGCGGTGGCAGGAGCTCTTGCAAGATCGAAGATCGTCTGGTTCGACGGAGTCGTCGCGAACCCTCTCTGTCAACCTTGGGTGATACGCCCCGCTTCAGCGGGTTGGCCTGAGAGGGCACTCCAACGCCTGTGCGATGGCCGCGATTCCACCGTGACCGAGTTGCCGGGCCACCGCCCCCTACGACAGCCGTCGCTGACGCTCGTTCAGATGCGGTGCCACCGCTCCCGGCTTCGCCCGCAACGGACCGATCAACTCATGGAAACGCCGCACACCACGTCAACGAGGCGAAGTACTGGAAGCAATCCGTAGATCTTCGACGGCTCCGGTGCCCGCTCAAAACAGTTCTAGGTCCTCGCCGCTGGTGTCCGCGATGACTGGCCGGAACTGGGCAGGGAGGCCGTCCAGTCGGTCAGGGCCGGCCGCGGCGGCCACGGCGGGGGCCGTCTCGGCCAACCAGGCACGAAACCGGTCGGCGGCTTCGCGGTAGGGGACTTGCGCCAGGACACGGTGCTCGCCGGAGGGGCAGCAGTCGACGGCGACAGTGAGCAGGCAGGAACGGGGCGTGTTCTGACTGCCCGTCCAGGAAACGCGCAGGACACCGCAGGGCTTGCGTCCGCGGGGGGCGCGGTGGGTCGGGCGCAGCGATCGGCAGGCTGTGTGGGCGGTCCATGCGGCGAGGTGCGGCAGGGGCAGGGTGGTGCGTGCGCGGCAGCCGGGGCAGCGGTGCCAGTGGCGGAGCCAGTCGTCGGTGTCGGTGTGGAAGAGGCGTGTGTAGCGGTTCGCCACGCGGATGTCGTTGCTGTACAGGTGGTCTGGGCGTTCCTGTGTGTTGCAGGACTGGCAGACGGGGGCGCGGACGTAGCCGTGTTCGTGGCAGTGGTCGAGCACGGTGGCGGGCGCGGTGCGGCAGACGGCGCACGCCCACTCGGCCACCCTGCGGGAGGTGCCGGGCTTCCTGCTGAGTACCGAGTACAGCTGGCCTTCCAGCTCTTTGTCGTACGGGCGCAGTGAGGCGGTGGGGCCCTCAGGGCTCGTCGTCTGCCGACCGCCGGCGTCTCGGGCCCGCCCGGGGTGGGAGGGCGGCTCGGCGGCTGCGCTTGCCTTGCGGGTCCGCGCGGCCTGCACCCACTGCGTTTCGGTGTGCTCGGCCGCGTCGAGCAGCCTGACCACAGCGCGCGGCAGCCACCACGTCCGCTGCGCCCCGTCGCGGGTCTGCTCCACGAGCAGCTGTCGCCAGTCGATCCCCGCCAGATGGTACGGCCGGCCGACTTCACATCGGGCTGCCCGCTCGGGCCTGCCCAACTCCTGCAGTTCCCCCGCGATGCGTCGGCGCCAACGCAGCGGCGTCTCCTCGTCGCACTCCTGCCTCGGCGCCCCACGAAACGGACCGATGCGGACCAGGTCCTGCCGATCCATGCGCACCGCGTGCAGTTCCGCGGCCGCCCGGCGCACCTCAACCTCCGGAACACTCCACTGACCGCCGCTCACCCTCACCGTCGCCACCACATGGCCGCCGAGCAGGACGTACCCCACCCGGGCCTGGGCAGGAGAGCAGGTGAATGCCCCAGAAGCCGTCGGCACGGCACTGTCGGCCGTCACATCGACCCACAGAGCGTCCGCGGCACTTAGGGTGATCAGGCCGTCAGTGCGACCGGGCATGACACGCTCTGACATACCGACAGGCTAACGGCCTGCAACGAGCCAACGGCTCGCCAAGCGCCTCGGTCGGCGCGCAGGCACCGACATTCCTGTCGGCCGCAGCTGAGGTGGCTCGGCTGCCGGTCCTCGACAACGCGGCGAGCGTGCCGGAAGACCGGCGCGCGGCACATGGCCCATGCAGTACGCGAGTCACTACTCGAACGCGCCCCCCTGTCCGGGGAGTTCTTCCCGCCGTTGATGGCCGCAGCCGTCAATGACCCTGACCCCGGCTTCTGCCGTTGGTCCATCGAGCCCGCGCTCTGCGCGTTCGGGCGCCGACGAGTCACGGCGGCACTTCTCAACTATGCACGGACGGGCGCGGACGCGGGAACAACCGCAGGCTGGCTTTGGCGTCAGTGCCGTGACGGTTTGCGCCGCATCCGCAGCACCGCTGCCCTCCTGATGAGCGGGCCCATGGCTCTGATCAGGACCCGTCACTCAGCGGCGGATCGATGCACGAAAACTACACAGTGTGTGACTGGGTGCATAACTTAAGCCATGTTCCGTGGGGCTTACGGCCATCGCTCCTTCCCGGACGACTCGATTCGCGGGTGGATGGGCCGTGGTTCGGCCGTGGCCAAACGACAGACAGGCCCGTGACCTGTGTTTCCGCAGGTCACGGGCCTGTCTCATAGGGTGAGTGACGGGACTCGAACCCGCGGCATCCTGGACCACAACCAGGTGCTCTACCAGCTGAGCTACACCCACCATGACCGGCGGTTACTGAGTGGTTTTCCGTACCGGCCGAGAAAAAGTGTACAGGGTCCGAAGGGGTGCTCGCGCACGCCTTTCGCGGCGCCCCGGCCGGACCTCGTACGTCCTCTCCGTCGGAGACTACGGCGGACACCCGGCGGAGTCTGCGACCGGTCCGGCGGAGTCTCCGACGGACCCCCTCCGACCCAGCCGGGCCCTGTGCCGTCCTCGCCCGCCGGGTCTCCGTCCGCGCCCGCCCGGCCGGCGGTGGCTAGTGGGTCGCGGGCAGGACGTGTTTGGCCGCGATCGTCCTGGCGGTGTCCGAGTCGGGGCCCGGCTGGGGGACGAAGATCGCCTCGCGGTAGTAGCGCAGCTCCGCGATGGACTCGCGGATGTCGGCGAGGGCGCGGTGGTTGCCGTTCTTCTCCGGGCTGTTGAAGTACGCGCGCGGATACCAGCGGCGGGCGAGTTCCTTGATGCTGGAGACGTCCACGATCCGGTAGTGGAGGTAGTCCTCCAGCGTGGGCATGTCGCGCAGCAGGAAGCCGCGGTCGGTGCCGACGGAGTTGCCGCACAACGGGGCCTTGCCCGGCTCCTTCACGTACTCCCGTACGTACGCCAGGACCTGCTCTTCCGCGTCGGCCGGCGTGGTGCCGCGGGGCAACTCGTCGAGCAGCCCGGACGCGGTGTGCATCTGGCGCACCACCTCGGGCATCGTCGCCAGCGCCGAGTCCGGCGGACGGATGACGATGTCCACCCCCTCGCCGAGTACGTTCAGCTCGGAGTCGGTGACCAGGGCGGCCACCTCGATGAGCGCGTCGTCGGACAGCGAGAGGCCGGTCATCTCGCAGTCGATCCACACCATGCGATCGTTCATATGTCCAACCTTACGGCCCGTAGCCGCTTCGAGTGCCGACCGTGTGCGGAGTCACGGCGAGGCGCCGCGGCCGTCGCCGATGCGGATCGGGGTGGGGGGGGCCCCCCCCGCCGCCCCCCACCGGCCCCGCACCACCCAGCCGCCGCGGGGGGGCGGGCCGGGGGGGGGGGGGCCCGGGGCGGGCGGGGGGCGGGCGC